>CAMDAI010000009.1 GCA_945888585.1 Rickettsia typhi
CATTGCCAAGTTGTTTGGCTAATTCTAATAATCCTAGTTTTGGTTTGATTATTTTGTTTTCAATATTATTCATAACAATGCTAAATTAAATTAATAAAAATATTATTTTATGAAGCACTGTCTGTCAGATCAAGTAGTGGTTTTTACAAATTAAGTAAGGTTAAATTTTCTATATAATTTTGTTTTTTTGACTATTTTTAAATTACCTCATCAATTTCTTTTCTGGATTTCATTATAACTTCATCAATATTAGTTGAACTTCCAAGTCCTTCAGCATAAAAAAATTGTATTGATTTAATTCCTAAAAATCCCAAGACTGCTTTTAAATACGGTTCTTGAAAATCAGAACTGTTGATTGGATCATGTGAATAAAAACCTCCGCGTGATACCGCAATATAGACTTGTTTATCATTAACTAATCCTTTTATTCCTTCTGTATTGTAGGAAAAAGTTTTTCCAACTCGAGTAATGTGATCAATCCAGGCCTTTAGAACGGAAGGAATACTCCAATTCCACATTGGGCTGCCAATCACTATAATATCAGTTTTCAGAAGTTCATCAGTTGCTTCATTGGATAATTGTAATAATTGTTTTTGTTCTTTGCTTTGAGTGTTATCAGGTGTGTAAAAGGCATTAATATGATCATCAGTTAAATGCGGAAATGGATTTTTAGTTAAATCCCTTACAGTTATTTTACTATTAGGATATTTAGTTAGAAGACGGTTTACAATTTCTTTGGTAAGTCTTCTACTAATAGAGTTCTGACCCCTTGGTGATGACTCAATAACTAAAATGTTTTTCATAGAAAAAAATAGTATATACTTAAATTTATAAAGGATATCAATAATATAATGCTAATTTTTTAATAAAGAAGATTACATTTTAACCACCTTCAATCCTTGAAAGGTAATATATGATTATTATATAACTTATAATTTTTCAAATTTAACCAAATATTAAATATGACTCTAAAATTAAAAATGATTACAGCAGCATCTTTGCTTGCCATATTAAATGTTAATATTGCTCTGGCTAATGAAAATAATTTTACCAAAAGTTTTACTTTTCATTATGATAAATATCCTGAAAGTACTTATAGTAAGCAAGTCGCAGTTATAAATTGGGATAGTAAAGAAGGTATTCAAAGATTTGAAAGAACTGAGTTTAAAGGAGATTTTTATCGTTTAGCTCATCATTTTAAGCCTCAAATTAATCCGGCAGCCTGTGGTCAAGCTGCAGCAACTATTTTGCTTTCTGCTATTTATGAAGAAAATAAAAAGCCATTTCCGGTAATTGAAGAGTGGCCAGTTACAATTAATGATACTAAATATCCTTTGCAATATCGTTTATTTAACGAAACCAATTTCTTTAACAGTGAAACTGACAAAATTCTTGATAGAAGAGCAATTTCAATGAAATTAACCAAAGCTGATGGAAAATTTGGTGGCGGTATTGATATTGAAGAATTGCAAAAAATGTTAAAAATTCACGGTGTTAAGTCAAAATTGATTAATGTTGAAAAGTACGGCGATGAAGATTTAATAAAATTTAGAGATTTAGTAAAAGAAACGGTTAATTCTGATAAAAAGTTTTTACTTTTGAATTATGATCATTCATATAAAGGCTTAATGGGGGGTCATTTCTCTCCAGTTGCTGCTTATGATGCAAAATCTGATTCAGTTTTAATACTAGATGTTGCAGCTCATAGAAATCCTTGGATTTGGATCAATTTAAGCGATATTTATCATGCTATGAATACCAAAAACTATGCTGGTACTAGCTATCGCGGTTATTTAATTGTTGATAGTAAATTGAATAAATAAATTAAGATTAAACTTTGGAATATAGACATAACAATTTATTTTAATTGTTATGTCTATAAAATTTGTGAATTAGTCAATAACTTTAAAAGAATCACGGTTTTTTACATAAAGATCCATTTGCGGAAGAGCAATTTCTACATTATATTCTTTAAATTTTTGTAAAATAGAGATCATCACTTCACTTTTTGGTGCCATTCTTCCATCAATTACATTGCTAACCCAGAAATACAAAATCATTTCAATACCATTTGAAGTAAAATTAATAACGTAGCACTCAATTGTTGGATATCGTAAGCATCTTGCATTTTCTTTAGCAGATTGCATCATCAACTCTTGAGCTTTCTTTACATCGGCTCCGTAAGCAATAGTAAGTTTGATCTCAATCCTTCCACGAGTATTATTATAAGTTAAATTATTAACCCGATGAGTAATAAAATCTTCATTTGGAACCATTATTTCCTTACCATCAAAGGCTTCAATTAAAATATATCTGCTGCCAAAATATGTCATGGTTCCAATTGTTCCATCATCTAATTCAATCCAATCTCCAACTTGTACTGATTTTTCAAATAAAAGAATAATGCCACTTATAAAATTTGAGGCAATTTTCTGTAATCCAAATCCAATACCAACACCTACAGCCCCACCTACCACTGCAAAAGTGGCTGTATCAACCCCAAAAACTTTTAAAATTATGATAAAAACTATAAAATAGATGATTAAGTCTATTATTTTACTAATTACACTCTTGGTACTTGATTTTATTGATTTTTTGCTCTCTATATAATTTTTAATTTTTCTAGATGCTAATCCAGAAAACCAAAATACAGCAAGTAATATAGTAACCCCCTTAATTACCATATATATTGAAATTCGCATTGAACCAATTTTTAAGGAAAAACTATCAAGGTAACTTATTGTTGGATCAAGTAAGTCCAATATACTCAAAATTAAAATTGGAATTAGCAAAAACCCAATAATGTTGGCAATTAAAGTACTTTCAAAAAATACTCTTAAGAAGCGTAGAAATAATAAAAGAGAAAATAGTTGGATTATTGTAGAAAATAGAGAAATATTTTTATGAAACTCAGCAAAAATTATTGCACCAACTGATAATATAATAACGGCTAAAGTTGGTAGTAACAAAGGTTGTACATATCTGGCGGCAACCTTTTTAGAATAAGAATCTCCACTTAAGGAAGGGCTGCTAATTTTTGGAAAAATAAATATCTTATAGAGTCTATAAAATAGATGAATAAATAAAAAACAAAGAGTTATAGCAAAAATCTGCCAATAAAAACTTGGAATTAAAATAGTTTTATAAAGATCAGAAAATATCTTGCTATAATCCATATTTTATTTAGTTATTCTCCTTGACCAGAGCTATATCCAGCCTTTCCATTAAATAGATATAAGCCTTCATATTTAATAAAATCAACATTTTTATCGCTAAAAATATTAAGCATTTCAATTAAATTTTTGTGAGTTATGGTTTTGTTCTCATCAATTATTTCATTACTAGACTTACCAGTAATTCCTTTGCCAATAAATCTTAAAATAGTATGGCCTTTAGGATAATTGGGTTCCATATGTTTATCAAGTACTGGCCACATAACAAGACCTTTAGCTGTGATCATTTTTACTTCCAATTTTTCGCTTTCAATAGAATTAATTAAACTAATTAAATCTTTAAATTCTTTTGGCCAATCAATAAATAAATCAAAACCAATTAATGATTTTTTATCAATGGAATTATCGGTTGAAGATATTGATTTAATTTGGTTATTTGACGGAGTAGTGGAAAAATTAGCAATTGGCAATTGTACTGGAATTTGGTTAAGTCTTGCTATGATTGCATCTGTAAATTCTTTGGTTCCAACTTTTTTCTTGCTGATCTTTTCATTATAAATATCAGCAGGATGAATTCCGTCCTCGATAGTTTTGAACAATGCATTTCTAATTTTATTTGCTACTTCATTATGACCAATATGAACCAACATCATTACTGCCGCCTGTAACAATCCAGTTGGGTTAGCCATGTCTTTTCCGGCTATATCAGGAGCAGATCCATGAATTGCTTCAAACATTGCATAATTATTGCCAATATTAGCTGAGCCCGCTAGTCCAACTGAGCCAGAAATTTCAGCGGCAACATCAGAAATAATATCTCCATACAAATTTAATGTAACAATTACATCAAAAATTTCTGGTTTAGCCGCAAGTCTTGCTGTTCCTATGTCTACGATATAATGATCAGCAGTAATGCTTGGATATTCTTTAGAAATTGTATCAAAAGTCTTATGAAATAAACCGTCAGTAATTTTCATAATGTTGTCTTTGGAAAAACAAGTGACTTTTTTACGATTATTTCTTATTGCATATTCAAAAGCATAACGAACAATTTTCTCACAGCCTTGTTTAGTAAGTATTTTTAAGCATTGATAAACTTGATCGGTTTGACGATGTTCAATTCCTGTATATAAATCTTCTTCATTTTCTCGTATTATCACTACATCCATTTTGGGATGTTTGGTTGCAACAAAAGGATAAAAAGAATTTACTGGACGTACATTAGCATAAAGACCCAATTTTTTTCTCATAGTTACATTTAAACTTTTGTAACCACCACCCTGTGGGGTTGTAATCGGAGCTTTTAGTAATATTCGAGTGGAATTTAATTCTTCCCAAGCTGATGGCATTAAGCCAGAACTAAAGCCCTTTTCATATATATTTTTTCCAACCTCAATAACATTGAATTTAACTTTTGCATTAGCTTCTTTTAGAATTCTGACTGTTGATTCCATAATTTCTGGACCAATACCGTCTCCATAGGCAATAGTAATGGGTGTAATGCTCATATATTTAGAAAATTAGCGTGACAAAATAATTAACAAGACTAATAATTAACCTTATTCTTTCTATAATTCAAGCCTTGAGAAGCTATTAATGCAAATAAAGAATTTATTGCAAAACAAAAGATTTTTTGCCTTTGTTTTTGGTGGAATTTCTACTTTTGCTTTCGCGCCATTTAATTTTATTATTGCTGCATTAGTTGGATTTAGTGCTATTTTGTTAATTACCGATGGAATTAAAGAAAAAAAAGAAATTTTCAAAATATCCTGGTGTTTTGGATTTGGTCATTTTTTAATTGGTTTATATTGGATTTCAATCTCACTTTTAGTTGATGTTGCAAAGTTTGCCTGGTTAATTCCTTTTTCTATATCTTTAATTCCAGCTCTAGCTGCTTGTTATATTGGGCTAGCAATTTTATTTACCAATTTGATTGCAATAAAATTACAATTAAATAAATCAAAAAAAATCCTTTTATTAGCAATTATTTGGGTGTTTTTTGAATATATTAGATCAAATTTTATTTTTGGAGGATTTCCATGGAATCAGATTGGATATATCTTTATGTTCAATTTAGAGATATCCCAATTGGCATCAATCGTTGGAATTTATGGATTAAGCATTTTGGCAATTATCATTTGTTGTCTTCCATCTTTATTTATTAAAATAAAAGATGAAAAATTAAGCTTTGTTTTGGCAAAAGAAAGTTATTTGATTTTATTTTCTTGTTTGATTGTACTTGGTTTATCATGGATCTATGGAAGTCATTTATTGAATAAACCTAATTACCAAAAGTCGATTAAATTACGCCTAGTACAGCCAGCAATTAAACAGGAGAACAAATGGGATCAGCGGTCACGTTATAAATCTTTCATGGAAAATATAATTTTATCTAAACAACCAGGTTTAGAAGAAATAGATTATTTAATTTGGTCAGAAAGTGCGGTTCCCTATATAATTGATAAGGATAATGAAATATTGTTAAAAGAAATATCCAAGGCAATACCTTCAAAAGGATTTTTAATAACTGGTGGATTAAGAGCTGAATTTAAAGACCAAAATCTAAAAGAAATCAATAAAGTGTGGAATAGTATTTTTATAATTGATAGTGTAGGAAATATCATTAATTCGTATGACAAACATCGCCTGGTTCCATTTGGAGAGTACATACCTTTTGCTCAATTCTTACCTTTCATTTCGAAAATAACTGATGGTGCGGTTGGTTTTAGTACTGGTAATGGTCCACAAACTATTAAAGTTAGCGATAATTTGCCAAGTTTCAGTCCACTAATTTGTTATGAGGTAATTTATACAGATAAAATTATTGATAAAAATAATCCACCTCAGTTTTTTGTTAATCTAACTAATGATGCTTGGTTTGGTAATAGTTCTGGTCCATATCAGCATTTTGCCATGGCAAGGATGCGTGCTATTGAATATGGAATTCCGCTTGTAAGAGTGGCTAATACCGGTATATCCGCTATTATTGATTCTCATGGAAGAATAATTAAACAGAAAAATCTTGGTGAAAAAGGAATAGTTGATGTGGAATTAAAAGTAAATTCAAACCATTCTACATATGGTCAAAATGATTCAAACTATCTTCTTATGCTAGTCTATTTTATTCTATTGTTGATATTATTATAAAATTACTTTCTTTTTTACTTAAACCCACAAAAAAGAATTGATTGATCTTTCCAAAGAATTTTAATTGCCACTTAAAAATGATACTAAGTCCCATTGATACCCATATTGGTAAAAAACTAAAGAAAATCAGAATGATGTCAGGAATGACGCAAGACCAGCTTGGTGAATTGATCGGAGTTACTTTTCAACAAATTCAAAAATATGAAAAAGGATTAAATAGAATTAGCGCCGGAAGACTTTATGAACTTTCTCAGATTTTTGGTAAACCAATTAGTGCTTTTTTTAATGATTATACACCAGATAAAGAGTACTATAATTTTAAACATAAACAAGAGCAGGAACATCTTGATTTTGATGAATTAAGAAGTAAAGAAATTATAAATTTAATCAAAGCTTTTAATAAAATCAGTAAATCAGGCGTTAGAAAAAATATTATTGCTTTACTTTATTCTATTCCAAATTAATAAGTGGATCCTAATTGATTTAATAAAGATTTATTAGAGAAATATTTGAAAAATAGATTGAAAAATATTTTTTTTAGACGAAAATGTTTTTCGGTTCATGTTTAATTACGATTGTTTCACGTGAAACTATTAAATGTATAATAAATGAAAAAAGCCAAAATTATTGCAACCGTTAACCAAAAAGGTGGGGTTGGAAAAACAACCACTGTTGTTAATCTTGCTACCGCTTGTTCTGCTTTAAATAAGAAAAAAATTTTAGTAGTAGATTTTGATCCACAAGGAAATGCTAGTACTGGTCTTGGATTGTCTCAGAAGGACCGTAATAAAAGCATTTATGATGTAATAGTGGGTAGGTGTGATATAAAAGATGCTATTCATAAAACAGTTATTCCTAATTTATTTATTATTCCGGCAACCGTTGATTTATCGGCTTGTGAAGTGGAATTAACTAATATTGAGAATAGAGAATTTGTTTTAAGAGAAAAACTACAAGACGTTATTCATGATTTTGATGCTATTTTTATTGATTGTCCACCTTCACTTGGTCTTCTAACTATTAACGCTCTTGCTGCGGTTGATTCAGTTTTAATTCCTATGCAATGTGAATTTTTTTCCCTGGAAGGTTTAAGTCATTTACTTAATACGCTTGAATTGGTTAAAGATAATCTGAATAAAAACTTAAAAATAAGTGGTATTATTTTAACCATGTATGACAAAAGAAATCGTCTTACTGATCAAGTTGAAAAAGATGTTCGTGATTTTCTGGATACGATGGTTTATAATGCAGTTATTCCAAGAAATGTTAGATTATCTGAAGCTCCATCTCACGGTATGCCAGCTATAGTCTATGATTCTAAATGTTCTGGATCTGTATCTTATTTAAAATTTTCTAAAGAATTTCTATTAAAAGAGGGTATTTAATATGACTGTCAATAAAAAATTAGGAATGGGTTTATCTGCTTTGTTGGGAGACAATACCAGAAATAGAAACGGGGAGGCTACCATTGAGCATTTAACTCATGATCAAGATTTTGTACAATTAGTTCCGGTTACTAAAATTATATCTGGCGTTTATCAGCCAAGAAAATATTTTGATCAGAATCAACTTTCTGATTTAGCAAAATCAATTAAAGAAAATGGTATTATTCAGCCAATTATTTTAAGAAAAGCTGACGGAGCTAAGGAAATTTATGAAATTATCGCCGGAGAAAGACGATATCGTGCCTCCAAAATTGCCGGTCTTAGTAAAGTTCCAGCCATTATTAAAAATGCTACTAATGCTCAAGCTTTAGAGTTTGCTATTATTGAAAATGTTCAAAGAGCTGATTTGTCAGCAATTGAAGAAGCTAAAGGATATCGTCAATTAATGAATGAATTTTCTTATACTCAGGAACAAATTTCCAGCAAGATTGGCCGTAGTCGTAGTCATATTGCTAATATTCTAAGATTATTGTCTTTGCCAAAAGAAATTCAAGATATGGTTGACAATGGCTTAATTTCTTCCGGGCATGCTAGAGCAATTATTAATCGTGATGATATTATGGAAGTCGCTAACAGAATTGTTAAAGAATCTCTTTCTGTGCGAGATGTAGAAGAGTTAGTTAAGGAAGAATCGCCCACAAAAATTAATATTGGATATCCTGCTAAGAAGGCTCCTTCTAAGAATGATCATTTAAAGGTTTTAGAAGCTGATTTTTCTACAGTAATTGGTGGTAACTTTAAAGTTAAAGCTACTCACGATGCTAAAAAACAAAAAGGAAAAATTACTATTTTTTATAAAGAAATATCGGAAATAGAGGAATTAATTAAAAAATTGGAGCAGTAAAAGTGTTAACAGCAAAGTCTTGCATATTGACCATTGATCCTTATAAGCCAGGAAAATCAAAGGTTGGAAATAATCAAAAGATAATTAAATTATCATCTAATGAAAATGCTTTAGGCGCTAGTCCAGAGGCGGTAAAATCATACCAAAATCATGCTAGTAAGATATTTCGTTATGCTGACGGAGGTTGTGTTGAATTAAGAAATGCTATTGCTAAGAAATATAATATAAATCCAGAATATATTGTTTGTGGTGCTGGTTCGGATGAGATAATTGCTTTTCTTGTTCAGGCTTTTGTTGAGATGGGGGAGGAGGTTTTGTATAGTCAATATGGTTTTTTAATGTATCCAATTTCAGCCAAAAGAGTTGGAGCAACTCCGATTATTGCTCAGGAAACAAACTTAACCACCAGTATCGATAATATTTTGGCTCAAATTAGTCAAAGAACCAAGATGATTTTTATTGCTAATCCAAATAATCCAACTGGATCTTATATTAATAAAAGCGAGGTAGAGAGGTTAATTAATTCAGTTCCTAAAGATATTATTATTGTTTTAGATTTAGCTTATGCTGAATTCGTTAATAAAAGTGACTATCCTGATGGCATCGATCTAGTTAATAAATATGAAAATGTAGTAATGACTAGAACATTTTCTAAAATTTATGGTCTTGCTTCACTTCGTATTGGATGGTCATATTCTTCGGGATATGTTGCTGATGTTTTAAATAGAGTTAGAGGGCCATTTAATGTAAGTGGGCCAGCTCAATTTGCTGCTATTTCTGCTATTAATGATGATGAATTTGTAACTAGATCAATAGCTCATAATAATAAATGGTTAAAAATTATAAATGATAGATTAAATAAAATTAATATTAAAACCTATCCCTCAATTGCCAACTTTGTTTTAATTAATTTTGAGACTTTAAAAAACTGTGATAAAATTAATGATTTTTTGCTTGAAAATGGTATTATTCTGCGTGAAATGAAGGCTTATGGGTTACCAAATTGTTTAAGAATGACAATTGGAAATGAGGAGGAGAATCTAAGGGTTTTAGAGCTATTAGATAATTATTGTGTTATTTATAATCTAATAGGCAATATAAATGAATAATTTTGAAGATTGGAGTAATTTCATCTATCTTAGCTTTTTGTTAATTTATTTAATTAGTTCTGTAATTTTTAAAAGTCACATCAAAGCTTCTCAGCTGTTGAAACAATTTATGGGTTGGGTTGGGATTGCTTTAATTTCCCTGATCTTATATAGTTTTAGACACGAAGTTAAATCCATAAAAAATCGAGTAGTCGCCGAATTATTTCCAAGTAATATAATTCAAGTTTCTGATAGTCAAATTGGTGTATCTATCTCAGAAGATGGTCATTTTTATATAGATATAAAAATTAATAACATTCCAATAAAGTTTTTAGTCGATACTGGTGCTAGCAATATTATTTTAAGTTTAGATGATGCTGAAAGAATTGGGATTAATACTAATGATCTAAATTATACCAGAATTTATAACACAGCTAATGGTAAAGTTATGGGTGCAATAGTTAATTTAGCCAAAATAGAAGTGGCAGGAGTAATTTTTAAAGGCATTCCGGCTACAATAAATAATTCTGATCTAAATATATCTTTGCTTGGAATGAGTTTTTTAAATAGATTTAAAAAATATGAATTTTATCAGGATAAGCTTATTCTTACTTACTAGAGATGATCTGTAAATTCAATTCCTTCATGAGTGAAGCGTTAAAGCAAGCTAATATTGCTTTTAAACTAGATGAAGTACCAGTTGGGACAGTTTTGGTTGACAGAAAAACCAATCAAATAATTGCCAAATCATATAATCAAAATATTACGTTGAATGATTCTACCGCTCATGCTGAAATTTTAGTTATTAGACAAGCAAATTTAATCAAAAAAAGTCAAAGATTAGATGGTTGCGATTTGTATATTACTTTAGAGCCATGCGTTATGTGTGCCGCAGCAATATCTTTTGCTAAAATTGATAGAGTTTATTATGGGGCCAGTGAACCAAAATTTGGAGCATTTAGTTCAGAAAGTAAAATATTTAATAAAGGAAGTTATTTTAAGACAGAATTCTATGGCGGAATTAATGAAGATGAATCGAAAAAATTACTCAAAGAGTTTTTTCTTAAAAAAAGATAATTGTTTCACGTGAAACATAAATATTTTTAAAGTTAATTATTTTTACTAATAAATTGTCCAGCAAGATAAAGAGAGCCACAAATTATTATTCTGGCTTTTTGTTTTGGTTTTTTATAAAAAAGACTTTTAATAATAGTGTTTTGTTTGATTTCTTCCCCGTCATGTATTGCCCTAATATATTCAAATGCATCCATAAATTCCTCAGCGTCAACTGATTTAATACCTACACCAGAAGCAATTTTTGCAATTTGATAGCCAGTTTTACTTTTAGATTCTCCTTCAATTGGTATTCCAACTAAAAAATCAACTGATCCAGCTAGATATTTTAAGAAACTTTCAGAATCTTTATCCTGCAACATTCCGCAAATCAAATAATGAGGAATCCTTTTTTTACCAATTTTACGATCTTCGATTTTATTATTATTGATCCAATTAGAAATTATTTTAGCTCCACCTTCATTATGTCCACCATCTAAAAATAAATCATAATTTGACGGTAATAAATCAAATAAATAACCAGATAATATAGGTTCCAACCGAGCCGGCCAATAAGCATTAACTATGCCATTACCAATATTTTTATTAGAAATTTTGAAATATTTCTGCATTAAGATTGTAGCAGCAATAGCCATTCCGGCATTTTCAATTTGATGTTTACCGATTAAAAATGGTAATGGTAAAGTCATACGTATATGATTCATTTCAAAAATCATGTTATTACTATCAATTTGTTCTTTAGCAGTAAATTTATGATTAAAACTATATATTCTAGATTTTGTTTTTGCGGCTTGTTTTTCAATAACTTCCAGAGCAGATTTTTCTTGTTTCCCAACAATAACTAATGATGCATTTTTTATAATTCCCGCTTTTTCAAAAGCTATGTCTTCAATAGTTTTACCTAAAAATTCAGCATGATCAATTGATATTGGAGTTATAATACTCAAAAGCACGTTCTCAATAACATTGGTAGCATCAAGTCTACCGCCCATGCCAGTTTCAAGCAAGAGTATATCAGCTTTAACTTTAGAAAAGGCCAAAAAGGCAGCAACAGTTGTTCCTTCAAAAGAAGTTACTTCAACTTTTGGATGTTTATTAGCAGCATATCTACATTCATCGAGCAGATCTTCTAGAAATTCATCATCAATTTCTTTGCCAGCTAAAATTATTCTTTCATTAAATTCAACTAAATGCGGAGAAGTATAGCGATGAACCTTATAATTTGCTTCAGTAAAAATTGAGTCAAGAAAAGCAATTGTAGAGCCTTTACCATTGGTACCGGCAACATGAATAGTTGGAGGTAATAATTTATGAGGACTTCCAACTCTTTCTAAGAGTTCATATACTCTATCAAGTCCTAATTTAATATTGTGATAATCTAAAGGATTAGGCCAAGTTGGAAATTTCATAATGTAATAATCTATTATTCCAAGTTATATCTGGTTTTAGTATCATTATTCTTTCTTTTTCTCCATCAATTTTAATTTCAATATCAAGAAAGTTTTTGGTAATTAAGTTTTTAGCAAGATTAGGCCATTCAATTAAGCTAATCCCATTAATTATAGAATCTTCAATACCGATATTATATAATTCTTCCTCTTTCTTGAGGCGATAAAGATCAAAATGATATATTTCAGCATGTTTAGTTGAATAAGTATATAGCAAATTAAAAGTTGGACTAGTAACGCTTATTTTTTGGTCTAGAAGTGAATTAATAAAAGCTGAGGCAAAAAAGGTCTTGCCAGCACCTAAAGTGCCATTTAGTCCTATTACATCACCTTTTTTAGCTAAAAGAGCAATTTTAGTAGCTAATTTAGTCATATCCAATTTATTTTTAATTTTGATTTTAATCATAGACTAATATTTAGAGTAATTGGAACATGATCCGATGGTTGATTCATAGTTCGAAATGATTTTAAAATATCAGCTGATTTTATTTTATTTTTCAATATGGGAGTTGTCCAGATATGATCTAATCTTCTACCACGATTTGAAATGATAGGATCGATAGCTCTATAGCTCCACCAACTATAAAGTTTTTGATCTTCCGGTACAAAAAGACGATGACTATCAACCCAATCCAAAGTATTTTTTAAATGGTTTAATTTTTCTAATTCAATTGGAGTGTGACTAACTACCGATAATAATTGCTTGTGTGACCAAACATCATTTTCAAGAGGAGCTATATTGATATCTCCCAACATAATAATAGGGTCTTTTTTACTATAATTTTTACTAAAATAATTACTCATCCAATCAATAAATTTTAGTTTAAAATCGAACTTGTTATTAAGAGTTGGATCTGGAATATCACCACCAGCTGGTACATAAAAATTATGTAAAATAGTTTGATCAGGAAGGGCTACCGCAATGTGTCTTTTATGCCCAAAATTTAGAATATCATATTTTTTAACCTTTTCAATTGGAAGCTTAGAAAGGATAGCAACACCATTATAAGATTTTTCGCCAGAAAATTCTATAAACTTAAAGCCAAAATTTTGTATTTCTGTTAAAGGAAATTGCTCATCATTAACCTTAGTTTCTTGTAAGCAAATTATATCAGGATTTTGTTCGTCAATTAAATTTTTTAAAATAGGTAATCTTAAGCGCAAAGAATTGATGTTCCATGAGATAATTTTCATCTTTTTCTAATCTATAAATCTTTTTTTATACTCTGCTACTAAAAATTTAACTGTCACACCAACAATAGCAGTCATGGGAACGGCAAAAAGTAGTCCTATAAAACCAAATATAATGCCAAAGGCAAATAATCCAAATATAATCCAAACCGGATGAATTCCTACTTTATTTCCAATTAATTTTGGAGTTAAAAAATTTGATTCAACAATTTGACCAATTAAAAATACTACTCCCATCATAATAAATTCATTAGTGCCAAAATTATCTTGGAAAAATCCAGTAATTAATGCAGTGATAACACCAGAAAGCATTCCTATATAAGGAATAAAAGACATAAATCCAGTTAAAAATCCGATTAAAAAACCAAAATTAAGACCGGCACTAATTAACCCAATTGCATAAAGCATACCTAAAATTAAACAAACATTAAATTGGCCGCGAACATAACCAGATAATGTTTTATCAACCTCAATAAAAAATTTTCTTACAGTTGGAGAATATCTAGATGGGATAAGATGATTAATTTTTGACAAAAATAAATCCCAATCTCTGATCATATAAAAAACCAAAATTGGAGTAACAAAAATTAATGACAGAATATTAACAAAAGCCATTCCTGATTTCATTATGTTACCCAATATATCATCAGAATAACCTAAAATCTTTCTTAGATCTTGATCAACTAAATAACTTTTAATATTTGGATTTAGGTTAATCCCAATTCCTCCTAAAATATGAATTATTTTGGGATAAAATTTTTGAGTAGCAATCTCGATATAATTAGGAAATGCATGTATTAAAGCTATAGATTGATAATAAAGAATTGGAACTATTAAAACTATAATTACAACGACTATTAATATAAAAATACCTACTATCGTAGTAGTCGCTACTGTTCTGGAAAATTTATATTTTTCTAATTTTTCTACTAAGGGATCAAGAAAATAAGCTATTATAACAGCACAAATAAAAGGTGATAAAATTGAATTAACTAGATGCAATAACCATCCTAAAATAACTAAAATTCCTATGAGAAAAATGATTTTATCTCTTAATTTCATTGAATTGCTTGTTTATTATTTAAATTAGGAAATAACAAATATTGATTGGATTCATCTTTTCTTAATTCAAAATTATATTTGGCAAATAAATCAATGATATCACCAGTGTTATTATCGAACTTAATAGTAATTTTTACTAAATCTTTAGCAATGGAATTAACTCGCATTTCTTCAAGAAAGTTAATATTTTCAAGTCTTGATTTCATTGACATCCAGTCACCTAAATTAGAAATAGGAATATAAATATCAATAGTGGTTTTGTCATTACTGGAAGCTTCTTTATTATTTGAAATATGCTCAATAGTTTTTTCTACGACTTTGGAGAGTAAATCAACTGAATTCAATTGATTTACATTAACAAAACTTAATTTGATTTGCTTGTTTTGGAACCTTCTAATGGTTTTTAAATTAAGGCTAACTTTATTTTCAATTTCATCAAAATTAAAATAGATTATCATTGTTGCATCGGCTTTGTATTTTGCTAATGATGTCTCAAAATCACTGAAATTAGCTTCATCAGCCATCTCTGGATTGATAGCGGCAATATCGTCAACATCACCTTTTAAAAGTTTAACCTTAGAATTGGGGTGATTATTAATTGTAATTTCCCAAGCCGATTTCCAGTCGTTAGTTTTTTCCCAT
>CAMDAI010000010.1 GCA_945888585.1 Rickettsia typhi
ATCAAAATAAATAGCTGACTCTAAAGTAACTTTTGTGTCTTTTGCATCATTTAATCCAACAGATTGTTGGATGGCTACCACTTTCATCTTGTTCAAAAGATTAGTCTCTTCTAAATTAAGACTAGAGATTTCTATTTTGTTAAATTCTATTTTATCGCCCGCCACTTCTTCTTTACAGAAAACACCTTCATAATTCATTTTCCCATCTTCACTTAAAGAGAATTTTAATTTAAGTGACCTTTCACCAAAATTTCCAGTACCATTAATATCTACATAACGAATTTTTGGAGCATCTTCAGGAATGCCTACTTCTCCAAAAACATCCCGATCAAACACAAATATTAATTTTACTAGATGATTACCATCTTTATCATCTAACCTTTCTAAGGAATTAACAAAATTATTTTGTTTTTTAATGGGGATTGAATTTGGACTTTTTATAAACGTTTTTAATTCTCTTGAACTTTCTGCAATTTTTAGTACTGATTTCAATTTTTTACTAGCATCATAACCAATATTTATGCATTTTTTTAGCTCATCTTCCATGGAAGCATTATATTTTAGTGTATCACCGTAGCATGTTTTAGAAATAGCACAATCAACTACTTGTGTTTTTTTATCATCCCCAGATTGTATAATTAAATGCGGAATGGCATCATCTGTTCTTCCTATAAAACAAGAATCTCGATTAGAACCACCCTTAACATAATAAAGCTGGATCTTATTATTTATTTCGGTCTTTTCTCTTTTTTTAGCTAATTTTTCGCTTAACATTCCTTCCGAAGCAGCACTAATTTCCTCACTTTCTTTTTTGATTGGTTTAAAATTTTTTATTTTTGTAAGAATCTCCTCTTCACCAAGATTAATTAATACATCACAATTTTTATCAACATTAATTTTTAATTCTTCAGAATTATTTTTTAAGCTTTTTATTGAGATTATTAAATTTCTTTGTGCTTCTTTATCTATTGATAATAGTAGTTTTTTAACTAAAAAGTCTTTGTCTTCTTCATGTTCGTCTTTTTCAAAAAGCAATTTATTATCATCCTTAAGATTTACTTCATTTATACTACCTAAATCTAACGAATCTATCTCATTCACTTCATAATTTAGATTATCGCAATATAGCTTCATATCACCTGGGTTAATTTTCTTCGTGTGACTGTTTGGTAAATATTTTGACGCTTTTTCTTTATATGTATCCTCTCCTCTCTTCTTAAAAGCATTTATATCTTTTTTTAATGCTTTTATGCATTCTTTCAGTTTTTCCGATACTTTTTTATGATTTTCTAATGCGAAATCAAATTTTTTTCTTTCAGGATTCAAATTATTATATTCCTCAGAAAAATTCTCCTTAATATCCTTTTTATATAAAGCCTTAATTTCTTCAAGTTCTTTTTCAAGAGCAAATTTCATTGAAAATTTTTCTTCTATTTTCTTGGCTTTTTTTTGAGCAAGCCTATAAATATTTCTTTCATAATAAATATTTTTGATTTTTAATTCTATTTTTATATTCACATCCCCTTTTTCAGGAGAAAAAATTTTAACATTTTTGATAATAAATAGATTATTCTCCATCTCTAATAAGGCATCTTCTAATCTCCAATTCTCTTTTTTATCTGCTTTATCTTCCTTATCTTTCGACAAGTTTTTTATTACTTTTTTTAGTTTCTCAACAAAGGTTTTTGCATCTAGGTCAATACTATCTAGTTTTTTATTCAGGAATTTATCTAAATCATTCAAATGAATAGCATCTTTGATCTTTCTTCTACTATATTTTGAATCAATTGATTGAAGTAAGTCCACTATAGTAAAATTTGGTGATATTTTTATCTCTGTTGGGAGGAATTGTTTTTGTAATAATTCTATTCTTTTATTTCTGAAGGTGTTTGTAGTACCAATCCAAATTTGATTGAGAGAGAAAACATCCTTTAGACTAAAATCGTTAATTGTTTTACCTTTCCCACTAGAAGAATTAGAATAAAGTTCCAATTTTAATGACAATGGATCTTTTGTTGATTTCTTAAATAAAGATAAATCAGCTTTTATATTATCTTTTTTTTCTAATTTTAATTTTTTTGCTCTCTGGGCTTCTACATATTCCTTAGCATATGTATTTAAAGTTAGTTTTTTATCATCATTATCTATCTTTTTTTCTTTAATGGCACAAATATCACTTAATAATGTACTACTAACAGCACCTGATTTAGAAAAAGGATTGTTAAGAACTGATTTTTCTTCAGCATATTCATCTAAAATTTCGATTATTTTATTTATTTCATCTTGAGTAAATTTAACCCTAAATAGTCTTTCAGTAATTTTTTTAAGTGGAGTTAAATCATTGTCGTTGGCTGGCTTGATAGAATTAGTAATTTTTTTATATTCATCAAGCTTCTTTTGAAGATCAGTTTCATTTGCATTTATAATATCAAATTGTGCTTTGGTTAATTTTGCATCATTGGCTGCATTTTCTTTTATTTTATTTAAACTTTCCTGCGTTCCACAAAAATGAAAATTACATTTTGCCTTAACTCCATTTACTACATCTTTCTTCCTAAGATCCATACTTCTATTTCTGGCAATCCACTGGGCTAAATCATCAGTACCAAATTTTCTACCAGAAAGATCATCAATATAAACATCAGTTACATCTCTACTATATTTCCCATAATCTCCACCTACCACAGTATTTTTATCATAGAAGGATAAACAATCTCTTTCTGTTGGAACACCATGTGTTGCTTTCTCTTCATCTGATTTAGGATCGAGCGCCTCTTCTGATCCTTCTAATACAGATTCTAACTTCCATGATCCACCATCCTTTACAAATTTAACTATTTTCTTTTTTTCTAAAAGATTAATATAATTTTTCTGCTCTGTTTTTAATGCACTAAGATCACCAGCTTTAACTCTCATTTCCTTTGCAACTGAATCTGCAACTGGCGGAAGCAAAACAAAAAACTCATCTTTAGTTGTAATTTTACGGTCTGTTAAAATTTTTTTAACTAAACTTTCCAATCTATCAGGAGCAAATAAAAGAGCAGAATCATTTGGAGAAAAATCGGGCATTAAATATTGAATGTGACGATGTGGTGCCCCTCCTTTTAAATCATCTATTCCTTTAATATTTTTACCTATTATTTCTTCAATTGATGTTGATTTGGCACTATCTGTTTTTGCTGGGGAAGAAAATAACTCACCAATATTACTATAAGCACTAAATAAATTTTCTAATGTTCTAATTTCTTTTTTACCAGTTTCTTTATCAAGCCAATTCGATTGCTTACCATCTCTAGCATCTCCAAACCAATATTTATTAAAAATATTCTTATCTGTAATATTATAATTTTCATAACTAGTAACTATCTTATCTACCAGATGATCAAAACGCTTTTGTTTTGGAGTTCCAGAAATAGAAATGGTATTTATAGTTCCAAGACCAGTTCCTACTGCCAGTTTACATTCTTCGGTTAAAAAATCATAAACATCTAAATAAAAAAATTGTTTTATATCAGCAGAAGTATGAGGATCTTCATCTGCTTGAAATACAAAACTTAACTTCTTGCCAAGATTTTTATCAACTTCTGCTCTAATCTTTCTTTTAATTTCTTCCAAATCATCACTTTGAAGATTAAAATCCATTACTATCATTTCTTCAACAGAACCCTTTCCTAGGGCAGCATCAGCCTGTTTCTTAAATTTTATATCGTTAGTTATTCTTTGAATAGTGTGGGTTTTTCCTTCTCCAGTAAAGAAAAAACATTTATTAATTTGAACTCTATTTCCCTTATTTTTTTCAGAAACACTCTTTATTTCTTCAACCAGAGCTTTTTGGTACACCGCCAAAAATTCTCTTGAATAAATTTGTTGCGGCTTATTTGTTCCATTTTTATAATAAATATTAGGAACACCCCTTGGCTTACTAGTATCACTACCCAAAAATTCCTTTATTTTATCACCACTATTATCATCTCTTGATAGTTGATAATATTTCTTTCCTGTATTTGTTTCTTGTCCTTTATCATCAATAACAAAAATATCTTCATGTGTTTCTTCAACTTTAAATCCAGCAGTTTTAAGTTGATCTATATAACGCTGTTCTGATAAAATAAATCTAAGATTTTTGAGCATATCAACTGGATTTCCATTATCAAATAAAGGATCTTCATTTGCTTTCTTATCATGTACCAATCCAAGTTCAGTATATCCATCGGCAGGATCAAGAAGAAAAGTTGGTAGTTGCTTTCCTGCTTTAATATAAGAAAAAGCCTCTTTTAATAAATCACTTAAATAGTTGGATTTTTCAGTAACTTTTGTTTCTACTTCTTTATTGAGAGCTATTATTTGATCTTCTGCCAGCTTATCAATTAAAGTAGCTCCATCATCAACATTATTTTTCCATTCTTCAATAAATTTATTCTCTTGTCTTGGACGTTCTTTTATAATTCCATCTATTTGTGTTTTATAATTTTTAGAAATTTCATCTATTTTACCCTTAAATTTATCTAATGATTCTTTTACTTTATCTTTTATTGTTTCTAAATTTTTTTTTAGAGTAAAATCATCTGGTGTTTCTGCTGTATAAAATTCTACAATTTCAGCATTATTAAATTGTGATCCATCTGATTTTTTAAAACTAAAAACCTGCTTTTCTATAGCACCAATTGCTATATGATTAACTTTATCTAAATAATTTTTAACTAATTTTTCTATTAGTTCATCTTTCTTGTTTTGATTAATAGGATTTCCTGAACTCATCCGATACATAGCAAACATCAAAACATCCAATGCTCCTATTAATGACTCTGGATCATCATCTTTTATTGCCGATTCTACTATTTCATTACATATTGCAATTGAAGTATTTTGATCAATATTAATCATATTATTAATCAAAGGATCTTCGTCTCTTTCAGCCTTCCATCGATATAATACTTTTCCTAATTCGGTGAAAGTATCAGAACCAGTTAACTTATCATCTATTTGTGAAATATTTTTATTGCCCTTAATAGGAACATAAAGATTTGCAATATTGGGATTATTTTTTAATTTTGAAATGAAGTAAAAAATGCCTAAAAGTTTTGATATTTCTTCAACTTTTTCTCCATTTGCTGTTATCTGTGTCTTAAGAAATTTATCATAATCTTGTTCATATTTTTCATATAAATTTTGATTTGCTTGTATTGCATCTACAGCATCAGTAGCTTTCTGATTTATATCCTTAACTATTTGTGGCTTAATTTTGGCTGGCCTCATATTTATTTCTGAATATCAAAATGTTTAAAAAATGATTTAGATCACTATTAATATCTAATTTATTGACTGAACTATCACAATAGTAAATTTATTTAATCTTTGTAATAAATGATTGCAAGTTTAATTTAAAGGGAGATGGCTGCATAAAAATAAAATTATAAATTAATTAGATTCTTCTAATTTTGTATCTCATACCACACAAACTATTGAATATAGGCTTGACTATAATAGATTAGCCTATATATTGCGTGGCTCTAATTTTCAATTTAACTGATGATTTATATGGCTAAGGCAGATATTCACCCAAAGCAACATGAGGTTACCGTTCAAATGACTGACGGTACTAAATTCAATATTATGACCACTTGGGGCAAAGTAGGTGAAGTTTTAAGATTAGATATCGATCCAAAAAACCATCCAGCTTGGCAAGATGGCAAATCTGGATTTATTAATCTTAACGATAACAGAATTGCTAAATTCAACAAAAAATTTGGTGGATTTGGTGAACTTTCTGCTGATAAGGCTGACAAAAAAGAAAGCAATTAACCGCTTCGATGAGTTACAAACAAAGGGTTGTTTGTTTATCAGGTTGGGCTCAAAATTGCGAATCTATTGCACCAGTTTTTAATGAACTGAATCAAAATTTAGAGATCATTAATTTCGATTATAGCAAATATAATCAAATTGATGATCTTTTTTTTGCCCTAAAAAATTTAAATAAAAATTTGGAAATTAGTCCAGATATTTTATGTGGATGGAGTTTGGGTGGACAATTAGCCATTCGCCTGATTGCTGCTAAAATATTTAATCCGAAACTTCTTATTTTAATTGCTCCGCCTTTTCAATTTGTTAAATCACCAACAATATCAGCGGCAATGCCGGAATCGGCTTTTTTTGAGTTTAGAAATAATTTTGCTAAATCTCCAGATAAAACTCTCAAAAGATTCTCTATTCTTAGTTTAATGAATGATAAAAACGCTGCCCAGCTAATTAGCAATTTACAGATAACCGATGAAAATCATCATAATTTAATTTTTTGGCTAGATGAACTTAAAAGATTTTCCTGTCATGAAATTGATTTTTCCAATTTTCCACCAACTCTATTAATTCAAGGTGCTGGCGATATGGTAGTTCATTCAAATCAAGCCCAACTTTTTAAAGAAAAAATTCCTGATTTAAAATTAGAAATTTTAAGCAATAGCGGTCACGCACCTCATTTAGGAAATTTGGAAAAAGTAAGAGAAATCATTAAAGAATTTATAGATTTTAATTTTAGTTAATCGATAAAAACAACCAGATTGCCGCGTCATAAATGGCTTGCACCTACCACCTTCATTGCGAGCGAAGCGTGGCAATCCAGAAAATTATTAATAAAACCACTATTAATTATGAAACAACCCGCAATTTACATAATGGCCAATAAACGTAATGGAACAATTTACACTGGAGTAACTTCCAATTTATCAAAACGCATTTATCAACATAAGAATGAACCTAGTCAAAGTTTTACTAGCAATTATCAGTGCAAAATGTTGGTCTACTATGAAATATTTGATGAAATGATCAGTGCCATCTCCAGAGAAAAACAAATAAAAGCCGGATCTAGAAATAAGAAATTAAAACTTATTGAATCAATAAATCCTCAATGGGAAGATTTATATGAATTTGTTTGTAAGTGACTGGATTGCCACGCTTCGCTCGCAATGACGCAGTATAATATTAACTAAACAACCAAAGACATTTCTTAACCAAGATGTCAGCCACTTCCGCCTTGGTCATTCTATCAAAAGATTCAACTTTTCCTTTTCTATCAATAATTGAAATCTGATTATAATCGCTGCCAAAAACCTGATTATCTTTGATGTTGTTGGCCACAATTAAATCACAATTTTTGTCTTTTATTTTTATCTTGGCATTTGCAATTAAATTTTCACTTTCAGCAGCAAACCCAACCACAATTTTCGGACGTTGTTTATGATTGCTGATAGTTTTTAAAATATCGATATTTTTAACCAATTCCAAAATAATTGCATTTTCTTTGGTTTTTTTAATTTTTTGGTTGGAAATTTTTTTCATTTTAAAATCGGCAACCGCAGCGCAACTAACAAATACAGCAGTTTTGGCCAGATTATTTTCTATTGCTTTTAACATTTCATCGGTAGTTTTAACATTAATAATTGCTGTCTTTGGCAAATCAATATCAGCATTATTAATATTGGCAGCAATTAATTTTACTTCCGCTCCTAATTCATAAAATCTTGTAGCAATAACCACACCCTGTTTTCCTGAAGAATAATTACCAATAAACCGCACCGGATCAATTGGCTCAAAAGTTGGACCAGCTGTAACAATCACTTTTTTTCCAGCAAAAATTTTCTTTTCATTAAAAAATTTATCTACCTCATCAAAAATAATTTGAACATCAGTCATTTTGCCCACACCATATTCACCACAAGCTAAAATATCAGTTTTGGGAGTTAAAATCTTCACCGCATCTCCCCGCAAAATATCCAGATTTTTTTGATTAGCTTTATTTAACCACATTTTTTCATTCATTGCTGGCGCAATAATTATCCTTTTATTTGCTGCCAGCAAAATGTTGGAAGCTAAATCATCAGCTACTCCATTTGCCATTTTACCAATAATATCAGCACTTGCCGGAGCCACTAAAATTAAATCATTATCTCTGGATAAATTAATATGGGACATGCCTTTTTCCTCGTCTATGGCAAATAAATCAGTGTAAGTTTTATTATCGGCAAGCGAGGAAACCAAAAGCGGAGTTACAAATTCTGCCGCTGCTTTGGTTAATACTGGAGTTACTTCATAACCTGATTTTTTAAGCAATCTGATTAAGTCCATGCTTTTATAAGAAGCAATTGAACCGGTAATTATTAAAAGAATTTTCCTCATAGCAAATTATTTTTACTTAAGTTTGAGTTATACCCAAATATCGAATAGCTGCTGCGGTTAAAACACGACCGCGCGGGGTTTTATCAACAAAACCTTTTTGAATTAAATAAGTTTCGATAGTATCTTCAATTGAATCTTTTTCTTCACCAATTCCCGAAGCAATAGTTTCAATTCCAACCGGCCCACCCCGATAATTCTGGGAAATAAATTTTAAATAACGATGATCGGAAGCATCTAAACCTTCGCCATCAATTTCTAGCCTTTTTAATGAAGAATCAGCAATTTTATCATCAATAATTTCTTTGCCTAAATTATTAGCAAAATCACGTACTCTTTTTAATAAACGAATAGCAATTCTTGGAGTTCCGCGTGAACGTTTAGCAATTTCAAAAGCAGCATTTTCAGTGATTTTCATCTGTAGAATTTTAGCATCACGAATGATGATTTGTTTTAATTCTTCTGGCTCATAAAAATTTAATCGAAGTGGAATGCCAAAGCGATCACGCAGAGGATTAGCAAGCAAGCCAATTCTGGTGGTTGCTCCCACTAAAGTAAATTTTGGCAAATCAATTTTAATTGCCCGAGCTGACGGCCCCTCACCAATGATTATATCTAATTTATAATCTTCCATCGCCGAATAGAGAATTTCTTCCACGGCACTGGGCAAGCGGTGAATTTCATCGATAAATAAAACATCACCCGGTTGTAAATTGGTGATAATTGCCGCCAAATCACCCGATTTAGAAATAATTGGACCTGCTGTACCTTTAAAACCAACTCCCATTTCATGAGCAATAATTTGAGCCAAGGTGGTTTTACCTAAGCCTGGCGGGCCATAAAATAAAGTATGATCCAAACTATCATTTCTGTTTTTGGCAGAATTAATAAAAATCTTGAGATTCTCTTTGATTTTTTCTTGGCCAAGAAAATCAGCCAAATATAAGGGCCGGAGAATATTTTCGGCCTTATCTTCTTCTCCTATCTGTGGTGATAAAATTTGATTTTTTTCCATTACTTTTTACTTATTTCGCGCAGAGATTCAGTAATTAAAGTTTCCAAAGTTATTTCCGGATTATTACTTATTTTTTTACTAACAATATTATAAACATCCGATCTTCTATAGCCAAGACTTTCAAGAGCTGATAGCGTATCATTGAGTAAACTTCCATTAACTATTCCTGCTTTTTTTTCTGGTTTAATTTCGGCATCAAAATCAGCAACCGTAAGACTTCCAACCTTATCAACACTACCTTTTAATTCTGAAACAATTCGAAGTGCCAATTTCGGACCAATGCCCGGAACCCTTGAAAAAGCGGCTTTATCAGCAGAATTAATTGCTACAATAATTTCATCAATTGATAGGCTTCCTAAAATTTTTAACCCAACCTTATTGCCAACTCCCTTAACTTTTCCCAGCTCATTAAACCAAGTTTTTTCTATTTCACGGGCAAATCCATAAAGATGGATATAATCTTCCCTGACAATGGTTTCGATTATTAATGAGGTTTCCATTCCAATTTTAAATGCGGACAAAACCTTAGAAGATGCGTAAACATTATATCCAACCCCATTTACGTCTAGAATTAATTTATCTTCTCCGACAAAATCAACTTTACCTCTTAATTTTCCGATCATACTATTTACGTGCTTTGAACAATCTATATCAAATCTAAAATCTATTAATTTTAATTTGTTATAGTTTTTATTTTAAGAACAATGACAAATTTAAAACAAAAAATCGAGTGGAAAATTAGTCCCAATTTAACTGACTATAATTTTGCTGTAGAATTTATGGAGCAAAAAGTAAAAGATATTTGGGAAAATAAATCTTCTGAAATGATTTGGTTAGTGGAGCATCCACCAATTTATACTGCTGGAATTAGCGCTCGCGACAGTGATTTATTAACTGATAAAATTCCAGTTTATAAAACTAATCGTGGCGGCAAACACACTTATCACGGCCCAGGAATGCGTATTATTTATGTTATGCTTGATTTAAAAAAATGTTTCGCTCCAGAAAATCCTGATATTTCTGAATTTGTTAAAATGTTGGAGAATTGGATAATTAATGTTCTAGATGAAATTGGCGTTAAAGGTGAAATTAGAAAAAACCGAGTAGGAATTTGGGTTGATGACAATAAAGGCTCAGAAAATAAAATTGGCGCTATTGGAATAAAAATTAAAAAATGGATAAGCTATCACGGAATTGCCATCAATATTAATCCTGAGCTAGGAAACTTCCAAGGCATTGTTCCTTGTGGAATTAGCGAATTTGGAATAACCAGTTTGGCCAAATTGAACAAAACAACCAATTTTGATAAAATTGACCATTTACTTAAATCGGAATTTTATAAAATCTTCAAAAACTATTGCTAACAATTATAACTCCTACGTTCCTTTGTCTCATATTTTGTGCTAAAACAGAAACCAACATCTAAATAAATCTCATTAGTTTTTTAAAATCCTTTCTTTGCTAGGGGATGATGTTTGTTTACTAATTCTTTCAATTTTGAATCTAAAATATGAGTGTAGATTTGAGTAGTAGAAATATCGCAGTGTCCAAGTAATTCCTGCAAAACCCTTAAATCAGCGCCATGGTTTAATAGATGCGATGCAAAGGAATGGCGAATCACATGAGGCGAAACTCTTTTTTTGTCAATTCTGGCAAGTTCAGCTAATTCTTTTAACATTTGATGAAAGCGTTGCCTAGTAAGAGGTGCATCTGTAGTCAAGCTTTCACGCTCATCTAACTTACCAATTTTTTTAGTGCGAAAATGTCCTGGAAATAGCCATTTAGAATTTTCACAGCCCATCTGTAGGCGCAATTGTAAATAATTTTCAAGTGATAAAAGAGCGGATTTGTTAAGAGGAGCAATGCGCTCCTTACTACCTTTTCCCTTAATAATTAAATAATTTTTGTAAGTTAATTTACCATTTTCTACTGTTTTTTGAATAGTTGAAATGGGCAAATTTACTAATTCACTAACTCTCATTCCAGAAGCGTAGAGCACTTCCAGCATGCAAGCCAAACGAATGCCAAATTCAGATTTATCCTGATAAATGGTTGTCAGTAATTTTAAAATTTCCGCTTCACTTAAAACTTTAGGAAGTGTCAAACCAATTTTAGGGCGAGTTAAATTTAAAATTGGATTATTTTCACGCTTATTTTCTAAAACTAAAAAGCCAAAAAAATGTTTAAAGGTAGAAATTTTTCTGGAAGTGCTACTAGCTAAAATATCATCTTGATAAAGCTTTTTTAAATAGAGATTTAAAAGTTTCTCATCAGTCTCAATAAAATTAGATTTTTTTGATTTTAAAAATTCTGATAAAAGCTCTAAATCATTTTTATAGGAGATAGTTGTGTTTTTGGCGAGACCATCTTCAATGGTTAGTTTTTGCAAAAAATTAGCAATTAAATTATCATCATCTTCATTCTTGTTCATCAGGTAGGCAAATATTGATTTTATCTTTAATATCGATTTTTACCGAGATGGTTTTCTGAGGAATTTTAATATCATTTTTCTTGAAAAGAAAAAAAGTCATAATTCCCATAAAACCGACAAAGAACCATAATAAAAATTTTTTGAAAACAACAGAATAATATGCTTCAGTGCCATGCCGTTTATTCTTGTTATAATGTTTAGCGGCAATTTTATAATGTTTTTTCATAACAAGTTTATTTTTTAAAGAGTTATGCAAATTACTCGAAACTAAAAAGTTCCTGCATCATTTGTTAATTTTTCTTTGATCTTAGTGCTAAATAATTTCCGCTAATAATCATTATTAAACCTAAAATAGAAGCGTAGCCAAAATGATAATTTTCAAACAATGCTGATAATATTAAAGCTCCAACTGGATAAATCAGGGAAGTATATCCTGCCTTGCTGCCACCTATTTTTGATATTAAATATAAAATACCTAAAAATCCAATAATTCCCGGAACTAAAATTAAATAAGTTAAAGCAAAAATATATTTGAAGGAAAAATCAAAAGTAAATTGCTGACCTCTTAGAATTATAAAAATAAATGAAATTAAGGCGCCAAAAATCATTGCCATAGAAGTTTTACTGATAAGATCTTTTGATGGGCCTTGACGTTCTGTTATGCAGGCACTAAGCGAAAATAAACTAACTCCTATAAAGCAAAAGATAATGCCTCTAAACGCATCAAAATTAAAACCAACATTTTTAACTTCATTAGCAAAAACTAAACCCAGTCCAATAATTCCAATAGCTCCACCAATTATAATTTTAATATCAGTTTTAGTTTTGTATAAAATAAAATTAAAACCGGCGCTAAGTAAAATGCTTAGTGAAAATAACGCTGCCACAATGCCACTGCTAATGTAATACATGGCATATAAAAAGAAAAAATGATTGATGGAAAAAACACAAGCACCTTGAACAGCAATTAATTGCCACTCTTTTTTGCTGAATTTAAAATTCAATTTTTTATAAAAAGAATAAATTAACAAAATTAAACCAGCAAAGAAAAAACGATAACCAGCCGACAATTCTACTGGAACCACGCCAATTTGCATTTTCGCAACAATCCAGCTGGTAGACCAGGAAAGCACTACTAAAACAAAAATTATTTTGGGGTTTTTATGCCAATTTTTTATATTTTTAGATAAAAATTGGTATCTTGAAAATCTTTGATTTTCAAGCGCTTGCGAAGCAATAGCGTGATTAGAAATAGTATTATTAGTGTCTAAAACCATTATTGAAATAGTAAATTGGCTACGTTAGAGTTGAGGCTGAACATTTATATTCTGAACTTTTTTTAAGAGCAAATTCTTTGTGAGAATTAAAAGAAATTTATTTGCCGGTGTAATTATCGTCTTGTTGTTAATAACTAAGATTGCTGATGCAGGCAGTGGACTATCAATTATTCGTGACACTGAAGCTGAAAATTTTCTCTATGATTTAACCCGTCCAATTTTTGAAGCTGCTAATCTCGATCCTAAAGAAATCAAAATTTATATTGTTGGTGATAATAGTTTAAACGCCTTTGTTTCTGGTGGTCAAAATGTTTTTATTCATAGTGGATTAATCACTAAATATAATAAACCCGATGTATTAATTGGAGTTTTAGCTCATGAAACCGGCCATATTTCCGGTGGACATTTGGCGCGTAGCAGTGAGGAAATGAAAAGTGCTACTAACGCTTTGCTTTTAACTTATTTGGTGGGGCTTGCGGCTGCAGTTACAGCAAATGCTGATGCTGGTTCAGCTCTTATTATGGGCGGTAATCAAGTTATGGAAAGATTGGTTTTAAAATATACCAGAGGACAGGAAGAAGCGGCAGATTCTCTAGCTTTACAATATTTGGATAAAATTCATTATCCTGCAACTGGTTTATTAGAGCTGTTACAGCTTTTTAACAATGAAGAATCTTCATATAAAGGCCAAATTGATGAATATTCATTAACTCATCCGGTTAGTCGTAAAAGAATTAATTTTATCAAAGCTCATATTGCCGGAAGCGATTCTATTAAAAATCACACGGCGGAAGAAAAATCTAGCGATAAAGAAATTAATTCTATATTAGAGCCAAGAATGAAGCGTGTTGTCGTTAAGTTGGAAGCTTTTCTGGGCGATTCTAATTCCATCATAAAAAAATATTATAAAAATGATGATTTATCAAAATATGCCAGAACAATTGCCTATTTTAAAAAAGGTAAAATTAAGGAATCTTTAGATATTTTAGATGAGATAATTAATTCTAATTCAAATGATGGATATTTGTGGGAATTAAAAGGACAGATTCTATTCGAAACTGGTCAAATCAAAGAATCAATAGCTGCTTACAATCTGGCATTAAAATTTCAAACTGGTAATAAATCTTTAGTAAAAATTGCCTTGGCTACCGCCATAATTGCACTAGATGATGCTGATAAAACACTTTTAAATATTGCAATTTCTAATTTATTATCAGCGAAAAGAGAGGAGCAAGATAACCCAGAAATCTTTAAACAATTAGCTTCAGCCTATAGCAAAAAAAATGATATGGGCAACGCCTATTTATCATTAGCTGAATATAATTTAATGATTAACAAAACCGATAAAGCCACTGAATATGCTAAGCTAGCCAAAGATAATTTGGAAAGCACTGATCGTGCCGGCATCATCCAAGCCGAAGACATCATTGCCATTTCCAAGAAAAAGGATAAGAAGTAAAAAGGTTAAACAATTGTAAAAATTATTTTGTTGTCAATAAGAAGCAATTATATCAATCTAATCAGCAAGTTTCTTGACTTTTTTCTCATCAAAATTAATTTTTACGCTAATTATTTTGGTTTAATAGCAATTAATAAATGAACAAAATGTCATCAAAAAACTATCATAAAGCCTTTTCCCTAATAGAACTATCTTTTGTTATTTTAATTATTGGTATTTTAGTTGCTGGAATAGTGTTAGGTAAGAATCTAATAGCAAGATCAAGAATAACTAATGCTCAGACTTTGGCTCAATCATCC
>CAMDAI010000011.1 GCA_945888585.1 Rickettsia typhi
TGATATTTTTTAAGCTATCTTTGATTTCTAAAGATTTGCTGAATTGGTCTTCAATAATCTCCAAGTTTTTATTATTGTAAGCCAGTCCGTTTATATAACGTAGATAGTTTTGAGTTGAAGTATTTTCATCTAACCTTCTGATTAAATAACCAATAGAACTTAAAAAATCAGCTCGGTTGCTGACGGGTAAATATAATAAAATATTCAAATTAAAATCTTGAGCTAACATTTTAGAAATATGTTCAGACATGCCGCTAAGCATTTCAAAAGTTATTTGATCTAAAACATTATTTTCTTTGGCAATTAAATAAATATAAGCAATGTCGAATAAATTATGAGAAGCAACTCCAACATTAACGGCTTTAATATTTTCTGGGTTTAAGCTGTATTCCAGCATGTTTTTCCAATTGGCATCAGTTTCAACTTTGGTAGAAAATGGAGCTAAGTTCCAATTTCTTTCATAAGATTCAAATAGTTCCATTTCCATATTAGCACCTTTAACTATGCGCACTCTAATTGGCGATCCGCCCTGGCTGGTTCTTTCTTTGGCCCAGTTGGTGATTTTTTGTAGATATATGTAAGAATCAGGTAAATAGGCTTGAAGAGCAATTCCGGCTTTTAAATCTTTGAATTCATCTTTTGATAGAGTTTTAATAAAAGCTTCAACAGTAATTGCTAAATCTTTATATTCTTCCATATCCAGATTAACCAATTTGTAGGAAGTTTCATTAGTAATTGGGCAATTATATTTGTTTTCTTTGGCAGCTCTGTAAATAATTGATAATCGGTCGGAAATAGTTTCTGCAGTTTGATCAAAATCAATTGTACTGATTTGTGAATAAATAGTAGAAATTTTAATAGAAATGCAGCTGATGTCGGGATTTTTTAGATCTTTAATATATTGCTCTATTCTTTTTATTGCATCATTTTCACCAAGCAAAAGTTCACCAATTCTGTTTAAATTGGTTCTGATTTTGTTTTTTAAATTTTTATTAATTCTTTTTTTATGAGTTCTATCATTGCCAAATAAAATATATTTAGAAGCGGAGAAATAAATAAATTGTTTTAGTGCCGGAATAGCAATGAAGTGAAAATAATTTCTACTTAAATTAAATAAAATTCTTAGGATATTTTCAAAATGATTTAAGAATTTTAAGGGTGGGATATTCCCGATAATATAAGAAATATCCTTAGTATGTTTTGGTCTGAAGGCTTTATCTAAAATTTTAATAACAAATTCTTTATCTTTAGAATTTAGAAAAAATTTATCCATTTTTTTGGTATAAATTTTGTCTGAAATAGTTTTATAGCTCTCTGATTCTGTTAACCATTTTTTAGCTAGAGTTTTTGCCTCTTGATCCAAGTTTGTCATAACTAGTTTTTTATTTATTTAGTTGAGTTATGCAAATTACTCGCTTTGCTGCGTCATTTGTCATAACTAGTTTTTTATTTATTTAGTTGAGTTATGCAAATTACTCGCTTTGCTGCGTCATTTGTTATAACTAGTTTTTTATTTATTTATAATTTTTTTAAAATTTGTAGTTTCAAAATGATTGAAATCAATAATGTTTATGTTAGACACTATTAGCTAATTAATTTAATTATCTAACGGTGTCTATAAAGATTATTTAATTTATACCAAAAAATAAATCTATTGTCTTAATTACAAATTTCATGAAAAGGTTACTATTTATTTTTATTTTTGGCATTTTTCCGTGTTATGCAGCCAAGAATCCTAGCAATATAATGATAGGTGAGGTCATAAAATATGAAATCACAAATGGTGATACTTTAAACAGAATTGCTGCAAGATTTGGATTAGGAATTGATGAGTTAATGTGGGCTAATCCTAAACTTACAGATCCAACATTAGTTCCTTTGGGTAGAAAAATTGTTTTGCCAACTTCTTATATTGTTCCCAATATTGATCCAGAAGGAATTGTAATTAATTTACCGGAACTTAGACTTTATTATTTTTACATAGAAGATGATATTCTTCAGATAAAAAGTTTTCCTATTACTATTGGTGCTGAAGGAAAAGAAACCCCAGCTGGTAAAACTACTATTTTTGATAAAAGAGAAAATCCATCTTGGATTCCTCCCGAGTCGGTTCGTAGGGAAAATCCATCTTTACCGGAAATTGTTCCGCCTGGGCCAAAAAATCCACTGGGAAATTACGTTCTCGATTTAGATGCGTCTAAAAATAAAAAATGGCAGTCAATTAAAATTCATAGCACTAATGTACCTTGGGCAATTGGTATGAAAATTAGTCATGGATGTATCAGGCTTTATCCTAATGATATTAAATTTTTGTTTGAAATCGTTGAATTAGAAACCCCAATAGCGTTGATAAATCAGCCAATTAAAGTGGCTGAAATTGAAGATAAGATCTATATTGAAGTTCATCCAGAACTGCCTCCAAAAAAATCTCCTGAAGAAATTATTAGTGAGCAGGAAGTTAAAAAAGTAATTGAGCATGAGGAGCAACCTTTTACTGTTCAATCAAATCAAGAGTCCATTTTAGATGGGTTTTCCGAAGTTCCATTGCCAAAAGAATCGCAAGATTATCCAACTAAAGCCATATTTGATGCTCATAAATTGATTTGTGGATATGTTAGAAACTGCAATAAAAAACTAGATTGGAAAATAATTAACAATGCAGTAATGGCAAAAAATGGAATTCCGATAATGGTTAGTAAAATAGATCAAAATTTATAAAATTATTTTTTATTTAAAATTTGATCTTTGATTTATCGGTATCAAAAAGAATTTAATATTTCTCTGAATTTCTTCTAAGAAATAGGGGAGTGATTTTTATACTTGTTTTGCATGGATAAAATATGATTTTGGTTGATATTAAAATCAACTAAAGTTGTCCAGACCCTATATAGTTAATTGGCAAATGGATCGGTTAATAAGAAATTAGATGTGATTAGGGTTGAGTTGCCAATTGAAGTTAATTTTTCAGCTTGAATATCACCACCATTCCAATAATTTAACATTGCTGAAACAGTTGCGTTAGATATTTGAATTTTGCCACTTATTTTATTATTACCAGAACTACTAATTCCTCCGATAGAGCCACCAAAGCTGGCATTTAAAGTGCTTCCAGCTTCGCTATCATTTCTAACAATAATAATTTTATCAGTATTAAAATTATTAGACGCTGAAGAAAAATTAGATATTGAAGTGTTGTAGGCATTTATACTAAGAGCATTATCATTTCCAGATAATGAATTACTAACTAAAGTGCTGTTTGCAATAGAAGAAGTGTCGTTAGAGCTTATATTAATTCCATCTCCACCATTATTATTTATGGTATTTCCTGAAATTAAATTGCCAATTACATTAGAAGTTCCGCTGGAAGTGATTTTAATGCCATTAACGTTATTTAGAATAGTGTTGTTTATTGTTGTGTTGGTAATTTGTGAAGATCCGCTTGATTGAGATAAAATCCCATTATTTGTGTTATTGTTAATGGTGTTTTCCGATAATGACCCTGATAAAACTGCGGAATTGTTTGATGAATATACAACTCCATTTTTGTTTTTAGTTATGGCATTGCTATTAACGGTTAGTGAATTAGTTGAGGCTGCTGATGTTGCATTGGCACTAAGATTAATGCCATCATCAGAGTTATTTTTAATAGTATTATTTGTTATTATAGCAGTTAGGTTTGATGAATCGTTGGAGTTGATAGAAATGCCTTTATTTATATTGCTACTAATACTATTGCCTAATGTTATTTCAGATAGAGCAGATGATGAATCATAAGAGTTCATATAAATACTGTTAGTATTGGAATCTAAATTATTTCCTGAAATAGTGTTTTTGGTAGATGAGCTGTTGCGAGATTCTATACTTATAGCTTGAGTATTAGAATTTGCTGTATTGCCAGATACGGTATTAAACGAAGATGATGAATTGTTAGATAAAATATAAAGTCCAGTTGTTAAATTTGAACTAATAGTATTATTCGATATATTGTTGGTTGTAATTGAAGAATTATTGGAAGTTATAGTAATACCATTAACTGAATTATTAGTGATCCTATTATTTTGAATTATATTAGTTGCATCGTAATTGCTGCTGGTGATGTTAATTCCAGAGGTATTCCCATGAATATAGTTATTTTGAATTGTAACTCCCAATTGACCATCATTGTAATTAATTCCGATCTGTCCGGTGCTAGAAATATCAAGTCCAGCAATGGTATTACTTTTAGCGGCAGTAATAGTTGAACTTCCAGTGTTAGATATAACGCTATAGTCGGTTTTTGTTATAAATATTTTGCCACTATCAGCTGCATTATTAGTTATATCACTAAGTTTGAAATCAATATATTGACCATAAATTTTTTGATAATCTTTTAAAATAATACCTTGATTATATCCAGAGCTAGTTCCATCGCCGCGATATACATAAATAATATTATAAGCACTGGAGTTGTTTTGTGCCTCAATAAGAGTTTTATAAGGACTTTCTATTGTACCGTTTCCACTAGTAGCGACATTGTTATTAACATAAATAATTTTTTTATCGTTACCATCGTCGCTTTTAATTTTTTCGACTGAGCTAACACTAGAAATTTTACTTTGAGTAACGATATCAAGATCACGAATAACTTGATTAGTCATTCTTTTTTCCAAGTCGGTTAATTTTTGTTTTTTATTATTTCCAAAATAATAACTATATCTAAAGCCCATGTAAGATGCTTCATTTCTAGCATTATCGCTAGAATACTCTCCTTCTAAAAATAATTTACTATTTTCTGACTCTAAAAAAGTATATAATCCTCTATAACGATAACCATTTATATTAAGACCCTGATTGTAAAATTTGTATTTAGCAATAAAAACTCGGAAATCATCAAAAAATGGTAATTTTCTACCAATTTCTATATCATAACCTTTAAGAACATACTCATTGGAAATTTTGGTTTGTTTATTATAGACAACATTATAACCGCTTAAAGTCTGGCTTGTTTCTATAGTACTTCCGCCATTACCAATTGATTTTTCGGTATTTCCGGTTGGTGAATATAAATTAGCTCTTAAATCATAATTTACGGTCAATAATTCTGCTCCGGTGGTGAATTGAGAGAAGATATTGCCATATTGTGATTTTTTTCGATCGTAAAATCCGTAACCTCCTAAAATATATTCATCATCAAATATTTTACGGTATCCCATTCCTAAATTACCTTCATTTGAACTATTATTATCTAGCCAATAACGAATATCGGTAAAAACCAAGCTTTTATGAGTTTGGTAAAATGGTAAAAATAATTCAACTCTGCCTAATTGTCTGTCATTACTATATTTATAAATTAAGTCAGATCTGGTTTTGTATTTAGATATTATTTCTGTTTTGATTTCCAATTTTTTTGTTTTGATGTTTTCTTTTGGGGTTGATGTTTCTCTAGGTGTTATTGATTTAGCTTGAGTTTCATCTTGTTTTGTAATTGTTTTTGGAGCTATTTTTTCATTAGTAAGATTACCTTCAATTATAATTGGCTTAGTTGGTTTAGGATTTTGTTGTAAAGAATTTTTATCTAAAATTTTATCAGAATTATTAATTAAATCAGATTTTAGAATATATTTTTTGTTGCTGGTAGTTAATGGATCGGAAGATACTTCTTCGGTAGAGGTAGTTTCATATTGATATGATGTAAGAATGAATTTTTTTCTTCTCTCTATTGTTTTCACAACTGGAGCTTTTTGTTTTGAAGGATTTTCTTCAATATTTTTAGAAAAAGAAACAGTGCTAACAGAAAATAAAGTTATAACTAATACAATAAAATTAAGTAGTCTGAATTGTGATGATTTTTGGCCTATCTTCATTTTTGTTAAATCAAGATAGATTTTTTGAATTACTCTTTGTCAATTCTAAATTTAAAAACTGATTTAATACGACTTATTATGAATCAATAATGATTCAAAAAAATAAAATTGCAAAGTAATTTTATCTTTTTGATAGCATTGTAATTATTGGTGTTTTTGTCGATTTCTTAATGAAGATTATTTATGAAAAATAGCTAAAAAATATTTTGTTGTAGTATTGATGAATTTAAATTTTCTGTAACATTTCTATAATGCGTTAAATACAATGTGCTAATCTAAATTTATTTGGATATTTTTAAATTGGCACTAAATTACTTTTATTCTTTGATTATTTCAAAAAACCAATTAACTCTTAATTTGAGTAATTCAATACTTATGAAATTGAGTAATGTGTTTAATTAAATAAAAAAATTATGAAAAAAAATCTAACTATCATTAGTTTTGGTGCGTTTTTGTTTTTGGCTAATCCAGTTTTTTCCCAAGAAAGTGGAGGGCCTGAAGAAAATTTTGCTAGTATAAAATCAGAAATAACCAATTCACTTAGTGATGAAAAATATGTTTTGGATCAAACTATTTCTTGCGTGAATTCTGCCGTTAATCAAGAATCAATAAGAAAATGCCAAGATATTAAGCGTGCTGGAATGGATAAAATTCAAGAAAAAAATCGTCAGAGAAAAAGAGAACATTTACAAAATGAATTAAAGAAATTAGACGAAAAAGATTCTAAAGCGGCTAATAAAAAATAAATCTAATATTTTTAAATAATTTATTTTCCCTAATCCTCTTCTTTAAACGGAAGAAGGTCGGGGATTTTATTATTGATGAGTAATAATTATAATATCATAAAAAGTTGCATTGAAATCATCCTACCATCACAGAACAAAATATTAAGATTCAATTAACAACGACTTAAACTTGTACATTTATACACACGATAACAATATTGTTTATGTAGGCAGGAGTAGAGATTCATTAAAAAAAGAGTCAATCAAGGTTATGGAAATATTTCCTCAAAAAATTGCTACAAAGATGGTCAAAAAACAAATTGCCACATCAATTCATTGGTAGTGCAAAATAGAAAAAAATTGGTTTTTTTGCCTGTTCCATAACTGATGACAAAGAAATCAAAGTATTAGAAGAAGTTTTAATTAATTCATTAAAACCACTATGGAATATTCAAATTCAAAAGATGTAAAATCCACTAAAAGACGAGAAAATTTCTATCAAATTCATTGGATAGAAACACAACGTCAATTTCGATTTAGAAATAGGAAGGTTAATTTGATATATTAATCTATGAAATAAATCTTATTTGGTAATTCGTTAGGGTTGTTTTCTGAATTATTAGGAAAATGTTTTTTTAGTAGCTCGCCGCATTTGTTAATAGCGCTAATTAATCCTTCAGCTGCTTTATTTTCACTAATTCCTTTGGTTACTAAGTCACAAATTTCCTGTAAATCATGATTTGCTAATATTTTACCATCGCGTAAATCAGTTTTTACCATTGCCATATGTTCATAATAAGAAATGTAAATTAATAGAGCGCTGCCTTTTTTAGTATTGCCTAAATTATAACTATAAAAATATTCGCAGGCACGACGATTAACCTCATCTTTTATTTCGGATCTATTAATAAAAGGAAGGCATAAAGATGGACAAATTCGAGTAATATTTATTCCAATTGAAAATGATAAAATTAATGACAGAGCAATTAAAAATTTTGAATCAAAAAAATCAATAACAATAATTGTTGATATTATTGTCAATAATAGTGCAAAAATATATCTGGAACTGTCATATCCCGCAGAAGATTTGGCAAAAATTGGAACTATTTCTCCATCGCTACCTTTTTCTGCTTCTTTAAGAGCATTTTCAATATTTTTAATTTCAATTTCGCTAAAAAACTTTTTCATTTTCATAATATTTTAAATTAATATAAAAATTACCAACTGCCAGATGCACCACCGCCACCACCAGAGCCACCACCAAATCCGCCACCAGATCCTCCATTAGAACCGGATCTAAGTAACATAAATAAAATTACGCCAACAAAAGCTAAAAATGCCCAGCCCCAACCAGTTTTGCCGCTTTTAAAAAGAGAGTAGGCGATGCCAATAACTGCGGCTGCCATTAGAATTAATAAAATTATAGATGATGAACTGGACATCGGTTGTTGAGATGAGGCTGTTGCAACATTAGATGCTGAAGATTGTGGTAGAATAAGACCTCTCGCTATGGTATCTAAAGCTTTTACTCCGGCTAAAATTCCATTAGAAAAATTACCTTGTTTAAAATCAGGAATAATAAAGTCATTCATGATAGAAGATGCTTCTCGATCGTATCTGTGATCAAATGATGCTCCAAATTCTATTCTGGCTTTTCTGTCGGCTTTAGAAATAAGAAGAAGCATTCCGTAATTTAAGTCCTTATTGCCAATTGTCCATTTGTTAAAAAGATCAGCAGTATATTTTTCAATACCGTCATTATCTGCACCATAATTTGCAAGCGAGTTAATGGTTATAACAAATATTGGTATTTGTTTTTCAGTAAGTAATTTTTTAGAAATATTATTAATTTCTTGTTTATCACTGTCGTTAATCATTCCTGCTTCGTCGATAATAAAACTTCCCAGACTTGGTTTATTCGGAAAGCTTGAAGCAAATGAATTGGTAGAAACAATAAGAGCAGAAAGTAAAATAAAATTTTTTAATATTTTCATCAGATATGAATGATTTGTTAAAAAAGCTAATTCAAGAAAAATAATAGCAAAAATTATTGATCTCTATTAGCTTTTTAAGTTTTTAAAGTTTGATAAAAGTTAATTCAAATCACCTAAATAATCTTTTTTACCAATATCAACGCCATTATGTCTTAAAATTGCATAAGCAATTGAGATATGAAAATATAAATTAGGTAAAGTGTAATTAAGTAAATAAGGTTGTCCGATAAAATTATTTTCCTTTCCGCGCTGAACATAGCTGATTTTCTTTTTTTCTGATCCATCAATTTGTTCTGCTTTAATGCTTTGTAAAAATTTGATGGTTTTTGCAATGCGCTCCTGTAATTGTGCAAAGGTGGTTTCATTATCTTTAAAACTTGGAACTTCAATTCCGGCAAGTCTTGCAGCGCCAGCTTTAACAGTGTCACTGGTGATTTGTATTTGACGAACTAAAGGAAGCATATCAGGTGCTAATCTGGAATTGATCAGAACTGATCCGTCAATTTTTTTTGCTTCAGCAAAAGCCTCACCTTTTTTGAGGATTGCTGATAAATTGTTTAACCCACGAATGAAAACCAGTATAGAAGATTGATACATTGATATAGTCATAATTACTCCATTAAATAATAAATTAAATAAATATATTAGAATCAGGAATTATATAATAGCGAAATCTTTGTATTTCTAGTTTGATAGACTTTTTCTTAAGTTTGAATCAATTGTATCTAAGAATTCCTCAGTATAAAGGTAATGTTTGCCATGCTCAACCTTATTGCCATGAATACAAACCGCTAAATCTTTGGTCATTTTCCCAGATTCAACTGTTTCTATACAGACTTTTTCAAGTGTGGTACAAAAATTAATAAGTTCCTGATTTCCATCCTTTTTACCTCTAAACGCTAAACCACGAGTCCAGGCAAAAATTGAAGCAATTGGATTAGTGGAAGTTGGTTTTCCTGCTTGATGATCGCGGAAATGACGAGTTACCGTTCCATGAGCCGCTTCAGCTTCCATAATATTTCCATCTGGTGTAATTAAAACTGAAGTCATTAGTCCTAAAGATCCAAAGCCTTGCGCTACCAAATCTGACTGCACATCGCCATCATAATTTTTACAAGCCCAAACAAAACTTCCACTCCATTTAAGGGCGGAAGCGACCATGTCATCAATTAAACGATGTTCGTAAATAATACTTTTTTCGGCAAATTTTGTTTTAAATTCCTTTTCATAAATTTCGGCAAAAATATCTCTAAAGCGTCCATCATATTTTTTTAAAATGGTATTTTTAGTTGAAAGATAAAGTGGCCAGCCTTTTTGTAAGGCGATATTAAAACATGAATAAGCAAAACCACGAATTGATTCATCAATATTATACATAGCAAGTGCCACACCAGCTCCCTTGAATTTGTAAACTTCATGTTCAATTATTTTACCATCGTCACCTTCAAACTTAATGGTTAATTTTCCTTTTCCTGGAACCACAAAATCAGTTGCTTTATATTGATCACCAAAAGCATGACGACCTACGATAATTGGTGTTGTCCAATTGGAAACTAAGCGAGGTACGTTAGTGCAAACAATTGGTTCACGAAATACTGTGCCATCTAAAATATTTCTGATTGTTCCATTTGGTGATTTCCAAATTTCTTTTAAATTAAATTCTTTTTGGCGGGCTTCATCGGGTGTGATTGTGGCGCATTTAATTCCAACTCCGAATTCTTTAATGGCGTTGCTGGCATCAATAGTTATTTGATCTGCTGTTTTATCACGATTTTCTACTCCCAGATCGTAATATTTAATATCTAAATCCAAATAAGGCATAATTAATTTATCCTTAATGAATTTCCAAATTACTCTAGTCATTTCATCACCATCAAGTTCAACAACGGGATTTTTTACTGATATTTTTTTCATAAAAAAGCGATTTAATTTTTTGTTAAGATGTAATTAATAAATTCATTAATTTTGAATTTTTTGCAATTCTTTTTTGATAGAATTTTGATTCGATGTAAACTAATTCTCGCATTTTATTGCTTCTGGGTTTTTTAATAGCTCTTCCAAAATTTCGGGCCATTTATTAAATTCGTGAGTAGCACCTTTTATTTCTGTAAATTTTGCACATTTGTTGCTTGCTTGATTAATTTTAAGAACAAAATCTTTAATTATATAACTGGGAATAATTTTATCTTTCCCACCTGCCATATGGTAAGATGGGATATTTTCTATATTTTTTATAAAATCAATTGGGTTTAGAGAGTCATAAAGAGGAGTAACCTTATGAATTTTAGTAAATTCTTGGTGATTTAAATTACTGGCAATAGTAACAATTGATTTAACATCATCTCTTGTACTTGCTATTAAAACTGCTAAGGCACCACCACCGGAATAGCCATATAAATTAATAGATTTTATTTTATGATAATTGACCATTCTATTAATGGCTTCATTTATGGAATCAATTACAGTTTTGTTAAAACGTGAATGCGACCAAAATTTTGACTGACAATTTGGTTCAATTGAAAGATCAACATATTGACATGGTCTGGCAATGTAGGCCACATTAGAATTTTTATCAGCTATTGCCATTTTTAAAGCTAACGGATCAATGGGGGTAGGGTTATCAGAAATAGTATATCTATTTTTCCAGGAAAATCCATCTCCTTCAATGTAGATATTTAGGCTTTTATCTAGAGAGTTATTGATGTGGATATAGCTTTGCAAAGAAAAATTATTAGTTTTAATTATATAACCTTCCAGTTTGGAATTTAAAACCAATTCCTGAGCATATTTTTGTCTATTCGACATAGAAGTCTTGTTATGACTATGACAACAAGGTAAAAAAATCAGAAAAAATAAACTAAAATATTTAATCATTTATCTATAGAGAATATTTATAAGTCTCTTTTAAAATGGTATGCGATATTTAATCGATCCTGTATGAGCTATATATCCTTGACCCTTATCAAGATCATATTTAAAGCTCATTATTGCCTCATCTTTTTTCTCAACAAAGTTCAATTCTATTCCTAGATTAAATATGTTAGAAGGTAGACTGGCACCAGTGGTTTTTATAACATCTCCTCCACCAATAAATTGAGTTGTATAATTTTGCCCATCTTTTTTTAAATTATGCAACCATGCTAATTTAAGTTCTGGTAGAATATTAAATTGATCAAGTGGTGTGGTTCCAATATCATACTCATCTAAATTAATTTTTCCCATCATTCTTACTCCAACTTCTGAAGCTAAAGTATTGAAATTACTGGCATTTACTTTTAATCCAAGATCTCCAGCACCTGCTTCTTGATAATTATCTTGATTCAGTTTGGAATATTTGATGGCAATGTTTGGAGCCAATAATAAAGCATTTGAAATGTTAAAATTATAGCCAATTCCTGTTTTGAAGCCAATTCCATTACCGCCAAAATTTGCCTTGGCAATTCTATCTATAGATCCAACTTTGATGCTTCTATTGGAGTCGTATTTGTTGATAGAAAGATTGACTATATTTTCATTGTAAAATCCAACTCCGGTATCAGCAGAATTATTATTATATAAACTTATCTGGTAGGAATTAATATCAGTATTTCGTGCTGCAGTGCTGTTGGTGCTATTAATGCTGGCATTACTATAGCCGAAAGCGACACCAATAATGGAATTAACATCATCATTTTTGATTGTGGAATCATAACCAAATATAACGCCAGATATATTTGATTTAAAGCCATCTTGATCTTCTTTGCTGTTTTGATTAGCTACTCCACCAAATACTTGTCCCCATCCTTTATTAACATTTCCTTCATTATTTCCGCTAGAAATTCCAGTTGCAATTGGATTTAAATTAAATAGGCGTGAATTTACAATATCAGTTACTCTGTTGCCCATACTAGTGGTAACTATTTGATTCATATTGCTTTTGGTTTCAGTCAGTGATGCTAATGATGTTTCTACTTCTGATTTGGTGCTTATTCTAAGTAATTCATTTTGTAATAAACTCATATCACTATTAGATGAGCTGGTATTAATAACACTTTCAACGATAGCGGATTCACCAGAATTTAAAGCACTAACAGCCGATGTATCCATAGAAGCTGTCATTTGTAAAGTAGTGCCACTTTGACTAACAACTGCCTGAGTTAAATAAGAATTATCTGTTACGGCTAAACCGGCAAGATTAACGGTTAGTGGTGTTGTGGTATTTAAGAATGTGTATGAATTATTTAAAATAATTTGACTAAATGGTGAGTAATTAAATGCAATATTAGTTCCGTTGGCAATGGTTGCAGAATTTGCGGTCAATTGTCCAGAAGTTAAGTTATTAATACCGATATTTAGAGTGCTACCACTGGCAATATTTGCTATTCCTGTGGAGGTTAATACTTTGCTTGCGCTAATTGATTTTGTTGCTCCAGAGTTATTTACGAAACTAGTTGTAGTGGCATTATTATTAAGGGTTAATGTACCACTATTGACGACAACACTACCAAGGTTGGATGTTCCGCTATTTATGGTCATATTGCCATTAACATTCAAGTTAGTGGTAGTAATGTTATTACTAAATATTACTGCTCCGTTACTATTGTTGATTGTCATGCTATTAATACCTGACATAACAGAACCAATATTTTGTATACCAGTACCATCAAAAATAACTGATCCTGCAACACTCAACTGACCTGAACCAGAAGTATTTCCGGCTATTTGAATAGTTTGTTCGGTAGCAATATTTGTAGTTCCAGAAGTAAGGATTAAATTGTTAACAAAAGCATTTTGATTAAGAGTTAATCCTGAAGAGTTTGAAACTGTAAGACTGTTTAATTTGTTATTAGTAGTGCTAATTTGAGAATTTATAATTTGTGCGCCGCTACCATTTAAAGTAAGATTACCTGTACCGGTAATGGTGTTATTTGTGGTGCCGTTACCAACATAAATGGTTGATCCTGAAAGAGATAAATTACCGTTTATGGTTAAATTGGTTACAAATAAATTATTTGTTAAAATAGCACCCGCTGTTGATGAATTATTGACTGTTAATGATGCTAAACGATTAGAGGTTCCAACAGCATTACTAATACCAATTACTGAAGATACATTTTGAGTAGATGTCCCATCTAAGCTTAAAGTTCCTAATCCGGTTAATGTTCCGGTATTAGAAATATTGCCTGAGATACTAGTAGTGGATGAGTTATCTACGTTATTTATTATCGTGACACCAGTACCAGTAAGATTAATGGCGTAAATATTTTTATTAAGATTGACCCCAAGAGAGTTATTTATTGCAATGATTCCTAATCTATTACTGCTACTTCCAATTTGAGATGAGATAGTTTGAACGGTAGCGCCAGTAGTAGTTCCTTGAGTTGTAGTGCTGCCGCCATCAAAAGTAAGAGTTCCTGATCCTTGTAATATTCCGGTACCAGTGATATTACCAGCTACAAAAATATTACCGCTATTTCCAATAGTGACTGTTCCAGAATTATTAGCAATGTTTTGAGTATAAAGATTATTGTTAAAGACTACATTACCACTGTTGTTGTTAACTATCTGGATCATTCTGCCTATGAAAGCGCTATTGCCAATTGCTGTATCTACAGTTTGTGTGTTGCTGCTACCGTTAAAGACTAGTGATCCTCCAATACCTGTTGTATTACTACTTAATAATGTTCCGGCACCAGTGATATTGCCAGATACATCAGCAGTTTTTCCCGAAGCAAGATTAATAGTACCGATGGCATTAATATTTTTGACAAAGATATTGTCACTAAAGTTTCCTGTGGTTCCGGAAGTAACCGCTAATGTTCCAAGCCTGCTAGAGATGCTGGCAATTACTGG
>CAMDAI010000012.1 GCA_945888585.1 Rickettsia typhi
TGTAATATTTGAATATATTGAAGTTTTTTATAACAGAATCAGAATCCACTCTGCTAATAATTATTTAGCTCCAGTTGAGTTTGAAGAAAGGAATAGAAAATTTCTAAAATATACTTAATTTATGTGTCCGGAAAAGTGTAGACAGATCAGAAAGACCAGCAGAAATAACTCCTTTTGATAAAGCCAAAGAAGCTCTGGCGGGAAATCTTGCTAAAAAGGCAATTGAAGATTTTATCTCACAAAATCTTGAGAAAGCACAGATTAATATTTTGGTTAAATAGATTATTTTAGGAAAAAGTAAAAGTTGCTGCTCGTAGCAACTTTTTGAATATTTCAGAATCAAAGATCAAAAATCACAAAACTATTAGAAGAAAGATAAATTTTGCGACAGTCTTTTATTGAATTATATAAAAATATTGCATATTATCAGCCAGTTTTTAACCATCTGTCTATTTAAATTAATCTGTCTTTAAATGTCTGAAACTGTAAAAATAATTTTCATCGAAAAGGGTGAAAGAAAAGAATTCAACGTTCCGGTTGGAACCACAGTGTTAGAAGCTGCACATAGTAACAACATTAGCTTGGAAGGTGCTTGTGAAGGATCTCTTGCTTGTTCAACTTGTCATGTGATTGTTGATGAAAAATTTTACAGTAAGCTTGATGAAGCTAGTGAAGATGAAGAAGATATGCTTGATTTGGCTTTTGGTTTAACGCCAACTTCAAGACTTGGGTGTCAAATTATTATGACTAAAGAATTAGATGGTTTAACTCTGGTTGTTCCAGACGAAACCAGAAATATTTCAATGCAAAACTAAACTCAGGAAAAACAATGAAAAATATAATTTCAAAAATCTTAGCAATTATTGTTGTATTAATAACTGGTTATAGCGTGATTTGGTTTTTTAAAACCAGTTCTACTAAAAAATATTTATCAGCAGCCATTGCTTCTTCTGATGGTAAAATTACAGCTGTAGGCGTTAGCGTTTCCGGCTTTCCACTTTCTCAAAAAATTGTTATTGAAGATTTTAAATTTCAAACTGACGATCTATCAGAAAAACTTTCTCTTCCTAATAAATATCAAGTTGTAATCAAGAAAATTGAGGCTTCTTCTGGTTTATTTTCTGGTGATTTTAAAATTAATAATATTGGCGAAATTTCTTTCCAAGATTCTAACGGAAATTCTGGAACAATTGAATTTAATCAAGTTCCTGAAATTTCATTTTCTTTTGTTGGGGGCGCTTTAACCAAAGTATCTTATAAGGATTTTGGTTATAAAATTAGCGACGCAGCAAAAGTCACGCTTTATGAAGGTGGCAGCTCATTTATTGAGTTTGAATCTAATTCAGAAGATGACGATAAAATTCGTCACAAAATTAAAGCTGAATTCAAAGATGTTGATGGGGTTGATATTTTTACTGATAAAAAGATTCAAGCAATTATTCCTGCTCCAACTGATGCTAATATAGATATCGCATCTGTTCCTGCAAATCCTTTAGTCACCCCAAATAACACTACAGACAATACTGCTGATTCAGCAAATATTCCAGCCACCGATCCAGCTGTATCAACTAGCAATGAATCACTAAAGAAATATTTCTATATAGATCTTGAATATATTTTATCTCCAAAAACAGTAGAAGGTTCTGAAGTTCCTGATTTAACAGCCGGTAAAACTCATAAGATAGAATCTGTCAGTATCAAAGGATTAGAAATATCTAGTCCAATGTATAAAATTACCGCTAATGCTGATCTTGCTAGCGGTGAAGATGGCAGCTTAACTTCAACTTGTAATGGCACTGTCAAAATTGAAAAAATTAACAACATCATTACCTATATTAAAAAAGCAATAAATGCTAATCCTATCTATAATCCAGCTCCAGTAGCTTCAGCGACAACTGACCAAACCACTGGTCAACCAGCTCCAACAAAATCAAGTGCAGAACCATTAACCACTATATCTCCGGCACCAGAACCTGATTTTGCTGCAATAATCACAGATTTAGCCAAAAAAAATAATGGAACAATGGATAATGTTTCAGTATTTTCAATAAAAAGAGAAAAAAGCAGTGAATTTATGATTAATGATACTTTGCTTTCTGAGTTAATTACAAAATTAATTCCGGCACCGGCATCAGCACCAAGCAACCCTTCTCCAGCAAATTAGAATAATATTGCCAGAATTTTCTAATCTATCCAGCCTTTTAATTTTCTCTAAACAAGAGTTAAAAAAGGCTGGAATTGATTCTTTTTCAATTGATACCACATTACTAGCCACTAAGGCTTTTGATTTAAGCCGAGAACAAATAATATTTAGCCCTGAAATTACTTTAAATCAAAAACAAATAGATTATTTTCTCAAGCTTCTAACCAGAAGAATAGCCAGAGAACCAATGTCTCATATTTTGGAAAAAAGAGAATTTTTTAACGACAGTTTTTTTGTTACCTCTGCAGTTCTTGATCCAAGACCAGATTCAGAAAGTTTGATTGAAGGAATTGAGGAAGTTTTTCCCAACAAAAATTCTAAACTTAATATTCTAGAATTAGGGGTTGGATCAGGATGCTTAATTTTAACAATTTTAAAGATATTTCCTAACTCTAGTGGCACCGGAATTGATATAAGTAAGGAAGCTCTGGAAATAGCCCAAAAAAATGCCAAATCTTTGGATTTAGAAAATAAAATCAGCTTTATTCATTCCAATTGGTTTGCAAACATTCCAAAAAATTACCAATTTGATCTGATAATTTCTAATCCACCTTACATTCCATCTGACGATATCAATAATTTATCGGACGAGGTAAGAATTTATGAACCAATATTGGCTCTGGATGGCGGCAAAGATGGGCTTGATTGTTATTTAGAAATTGCTAAAAATATCAGAAATTTTTTAAAGCCAAATGGAATTGTTGTTTTGGAAATTGGTCAGAATCAGGAAAAAGATGTAGAAAGAATTTTTGAAAAACATGGATTAAAATTAATTCAGATTAAAAAAGATTTAGGTGGAATTATCAGATGTTTAATATTTAAAAATGAAAATAATTAAAGATATCAAATCATTAAAAACTGAGATAAAAAAACATAAAAAATCAGGCAAAATTATCGGTCTGGTTCCAACTATGGGGGCAATTCATCTAGGTCATTTATCTTTAGTAAATCAAATTAGAAAAAAAGCAGATATTGTAATTGCCACTATTTTTGTAAATAAAAAACAGTTTAATAATTTAGCTGATTTTGAAAAATATCCACAAACTATCGAAGCTGATATAGCAAACTTCAAAAATGCCAAAGTTGATATTTTATTTGTTCCGAAAAATAAAGAAATTTATCCAGATAATTTTGTTACCCAAATAAAATTGGATAAAATTACTGATAATTTATGCGGAAAAACAAGGCCAGGACATTTTGACGGCATGGCTTTAATTATTGTTAAATTATTTAATATTGTAACTCCCAATTTAGCAATTTTTGGCGAAAAAGATTTTCAACAATTACAAATAATCAGAAGATTGGTAAATAATTTAAACATTGAAACTCAGATAATTGCCGCAAAAATTATTCGTGAAAAAAGTGGTTTGGCACTTTCTTCACGAAATTTAAGATTGGATGAAAATTCTTTAAAAAAAGCACCATTAATTCATCAGATTTTGCTAAAAATGAAACAACAGATTTTGGCTAAAAAAAATCTAAAATCAGTCATTGATGAATCATCAAGAGAACTAGTTAAATCAGGATTTGGCACTATTGATTATTTAGAAATTTGTGATGAAAAAAATCTGGAACCAATCAAAATTTTTAATAGCAAAATAAAGGCGAGAATATTTATTGCAGTTTATCTGGGTAAAGTTAGATTAATAGATAATATCAGATTGTATTAAATCCTCCAAATTTGAGTATCATGGAATTACCAATAATTTTAATTCTTGCAGCAGTTTCACTAACTTTTTTTATAAAGCTGGTTCGCTTTAAAAAGGCAGTTGAGAAAGAATTTGATAATTATGAGGAAAAACTCGAAGAAGAAGTTTCAAAAAGAAAAGAAGCAGAATCTGAATATCAAAGCCAACTACACCTGCTTAAATCTTCACAACACAGAACTGGCGATAAAAATCCTTCATCTGCTAGTGGAGCTGATAGCAAAGCAGTTGAATCTTTATTATTTGAAATTGAAAATTTACATAAAGAAAAAGATGAAGAGCTTAAATTAAGGTTAGAAGCTGAAAAACAAATCGAATTAGCCATTCAAAAAACCAGTGATGTTCAACAAAGAATTGAGGATTGGAAAAATCTACAAGAAGCTAATTTGAAAGATGCTACTGATGCCATTATGAAAGTTGGTAATGATTTATATCAAAGATTAATCAAAAGTCATAAGGTTGAAACTGAAGAAATGCAAAATCGCATTAATCAAACCATTAATAATATTTCTGGATATTTAGAAAAAATTGTAAGTCAAACTCAATTTCTAACTAACAATAATATCGATAGTAAGCAAGCCGTAAAAACGGCCATTTCCATTAATCGTGATTCTAAATTTGATCACAAAGATCATCACTCTACCTTAGAGGAAGTATTGCAATCTGCTGGCCTAAAACCTGGAAGCAACTACTATCCGCAAGAATTAATCCCTGAAAATATCAGAAAATCTATACCTTGCGAATCTTTTGTAATTCTAAATGAACATGAATGCTTAATTATTGATACCAAATCACTTAAATTTTTTGGTGAACTTCATGAAAATAAAAGCAAAAATGATCCTGAAGCGATTAATATTTTTCAGAAAAAAATTGAGCGCTATTTGTCTTATTTGTCTAACACAAAATATAAAAGTAATATCGTGAATTACTTCTCCAGCCGCAGCTTAATACCAAAAGAAATTAATACTTATCTAATTATGCTGGTTCCAACTGAAAAAGAAATTTCCGAATTTTTAAGTTTAGGTGAGTTTTATCAAAATCTTTTAAAAGATAATAAAATCAGCCTTCACAGTTTACAAACTCTTAGTGACTTTATTTTAGAAGCCTAACATGACAACATTACCAATAGTGGCGAAAGCCGGCCCTTTTAAGATTGAAGTTGAAGCTGGAAAAAAATATTTTTGGTGCTCTTGCGGATTATCAAAAAATCAACCATTTTGTGATGGTGCTCATAAAGGCAATAGTCAAGGTTTCAAATCGGTTATGTTTGAAGCAACTGAATCTAAAGTGATATATTTTTGTGGCTGTAAAAATGGCAAAAATGGCGTCCTTTGTGACGGTTCGCATAATAAACTTATCTCGACCAATAATGAATAATTCTCTAAATTATACCAATCCTTCCTACAAAGTTATTGCCGATCATTTACGCTCATCAGCATTTTTAATAGCTGATGGAGTCTCTCCTTCCAATGAAGGACGTGGCTATGTGCTGCGCCGCATTATGAGAAGAGCAATGCGCCATGTTCATATGCTAGGTGCCAAAGAGGCTTCAATGTATAAGTTAGTACCGGTTTTAATTAAAGAAATGGGAGAAGCATATCCGGAATTAAAAAGAGCAAATGATGTTATTATTGAAACTCTAAAAACCGAAGAAGAACGCTTCAGAACCACTCTTGGACGCGGCATTGAAATTTTAGGTGAAGAATTAGCAAAAATTAAAAAAGATGAAAAATTTTCAGGCAATGTGGCCTTTAAATTATATGATACTTATGGATTTCCACTGGATTTAACCCAAGATATTTTATGCGAAAAACAAATTGAAGTTGATTTAGAAGAATTTAATTCTGAAATGGAAATTCAACGTGAGCGAGCCAGAAAAAGCTGGGTTGGAAGTGGTGAACAAAGTGAAAATAAAATATTTTTTGAATTAAAAGAAAAATTTGGTGAAACTAAATTTTTAGGTTACGAAGCCACAATTTCTAAGGCCAAAATAATTGAAATAACGCAAAGTCCTTCAGGTGGAAATAATGGTATTGTTCTAAACCAAACCCCATTTTATGCTACCTCTGGTGGTCAAAAAGGTGACAGTGGAAAAATCTTTTTAGCTTCTGATAAAACAAAATTTGCAGATATAACTGAAACCAAAAAATTTGCTGGAAATTTTTTCGTTCATTTCATCAATGGAGTTGATAATAATTATAAATTTAATATTGGCGATGAAGTAATTGCCGAGGTGGATTCTAACCGTATAAAAAAAGCCAACAATCACTCCGCCACTCACTTAATGCATAAAGCTCTCAAGCAAGTTTTAGGAAATTCAATTTCACAAAAAGGTTCAAATGTTGATGCAGAATATTTTACTTTTGACTTCAACTTAAATCGTGGCATGACAGCTTCAGAAATAACCGAAGTTGAAGATTTGGTTAATTCTTACATCAGACAAAATTCTCCAGTAAAAACCGAATTAATGTCTCTGGATAAAGCGCGCGAAAGTGGAGCGGAAGCTTTATTTGGTGAGAAATATGAGAATGTTGTTCGGGTAGTTTCAATGTCGCCTTCAATTGAACTTTGTGGTGGAACTCACGTGAAAGCTACCGGAGATATTGGTATTTTTAAAATTCTTTTGGAAAAAGGAATTGCCGCTGGAATTAGAAGAATTGAAGCTATAAGTGGTGGAGCCGTAATTGATTATTATCGTAGCCAAGCAGAAAAATTAGAAAATGAGATTGAAAATTTAAAACAAGATTTAAAGAAAAAAGACAAAGAAATTGAAAAGCTGAAAAAAGAAAAATTATCAGCAAATTCTGTTAGCTTTGTTTCTGAAAAAATCGGGGAGATTAATTTAATGCATCACTGCTTTGATGGTGTTGATTCCAAAGGATTGCGCGATTTAGTTACCGAAATTAAAAATAAAAAAGAATATCAGAATAATTCCGTAATTTTATTTTTTGCTGAAATTGAAGGAAAAATTTCCGCTATTCTAGCGGTAAGCCAAGATTTAACCAATAAATTTGATGCTGGAAAATTAATCGGCAAAATTGTTGAAAAAATTGGTGGCAAAGGTGGTGGTGGAAAACCAGATATGGCAATGGGTGGTGGAATTAATAAAAATGGAATTAAAGAAGCAGTTTTAACGATAATAGACACAATTAAGAGTTAGAGATGAGTAAAAAATATTTTGGAACTGATGGAATTCGAGGAACTTCCAATAAATTTCCCATGACTGCAGAAATTGCTTTGAAAGTTGGGGTGGCAATTGGGGCGAAATTTACTGATGGCGATCATCGTCATCGGGTGGTAATTGGCAAAGATACCCGTCTTTCTGGATATATGGTGGAATCAGCCCTAACTGCCGGACTAGTTTCGGTTGGTATTGATGTATTTTTGGTTGGACCAGTACCAACTCCAGCAGTATCAATGTTAACCAAGTCCCTACGTGCTGATATTGGCGTCATGATTTCGGCTTCGCATAATCCATATTATGATAATGGTATCAAGATTTTTAATTGTGATGGCGGCAAATTAGGAGATAAAATTGAGAAAGAAATCGAAGCAATGATTGATGGCGACATCAATGAATATCTGGTTAAACCAGAAAAATTAGGAAGGGTAAAAAGAATTGACGATGCTGGAGGCCGCTATATTGAGTTTGTTAAAAATAGTTTTCCTAAAAATAAAAGTTTAAATGGTTTAAAAATTGTACTTGATTGTGCCAATGGAGCCAGCTACTCCTTAGCTCCAACTATCTTGTGGGAATTGGGAGCGGAAGTAATTACCATCGGCAGTGAACCTAATGGATTTAATATCAATAGCGGTTGTGGATCTACCAGTCCCGAATTATTATGCGCAGAAGTTATTAATCATGGAGCTGATATTGGTATTGCACTTGACGGCGATGCTGATCGTTTATTAGTGGTTGATGAAAATGGAATTATAATTCCTGGCGATAAATTAATTGGACTAATTGCTGAAAAATTACACTCCGAAGGCAATTTAAAAATGGACACTGCGGTAATTACCAAAATGTCTAATTTAGGATTGGAAAATTATTTACGCTATTTCGGTATATCCACAATAAGAACCGATATTGGTGATCGTTACGTTATTGAAGCCATGAAAAAAGGCGGATATAATTTTGGTGGCGAACAATCCGGTCATCTGGTTTTAAGTGATTATTCACCCACTGGAGATGGTTTAATTGCCGCACTACAAGTTCTTTCAATTCTCAACAATGGCAAAAAAGCCAGTAAGGTTTTTGATATCTTTTCGTTAATGCCTCAAATATTAAAAAATATTCATTTTCATGGATCTAATCCAATGGAAAATGCGGCGGTTAAAAATGCTATTTTAGAAGCAGAAGAAAAATTAGGAGAAAATGGCCGGGTTTTGGTGCGTAAATCCGGAACTGAAAAATTAATCCGAGTAATGATTGAAGGAAAAGATGAAAAATTAATTAATGAATTAGCTGATTTTATTTGCTCTAAAATTCAATAGCTTTCATATGGAAGAATCAGCGCCCAAACTGCGTAACCTTTTAAACTCAAAAGCAGTTAGCGGATTTTCTCAAAGAATTAAAAAAACCTATCCTAAATTTGAAGATAAAAAATTTGTTGATTTTATTACTCTTAAATTAGATAAATTAACTCTAAAAGAACGGGTAAAATTAATTCGGGAAGCATTAGAAAAATATTTACCTCCAGACTTCAATTTGGCTACCAATATTCTAATAAATTCACTTGCTTTAAAAACAAAAGAAATTGACTGGAGCTCTTTTATTATTTGGCCACAAACCGAATATATTGCCAAAAATGGCTTAAATAATTTTGATTTATCCATGAAGGCTTTGAATGAAATGACTAAGCATTTCACAGCAGAATGGGCCATTCGTCCCTTTATTGAAAAAGATTCCAACAAAACTTTAGAACTTTTAAAAATTTGGGCCAAAGATTCTAATGTTCACATTCGCCGTTTAGCTTCGGAAGGTATTAGACCAAGGCTTCCCTGGGGAATGGCTTTAAAAGATTTTAAGAAAAATCCAGCACCAATAATTGAAATTTTAGAAATTTTAAAAGATGATCCCGAGCTTTATGTCAGGCGTTCAGTAGCCAATAACATCAATGACATTAGCAAAGATAATCCAGAGATTGCAATTGATTTACTGAAAAAATGGCAAAAAAATTCCAATAAAAATCGGGATTGGATTATTAAACATGCCCTTAGAACTCTTTTTAAGAAAGGACATAAAGATGCTCTGGCATTGGTTGGAAATCATCACCCTAAAATTAAGTTAGAGCAATTAAATCTACCAGAAAAAATTATAAAAATTGGTGAAAAGTTAATATTTTCAATATCAATTGAATCTCTCATTAAACAAAAATTGATGATCGATTGCAAAATTCACTATCTTAAATCTAACAAAAAACATTCTGGCAAAGTTTTTAAATTAGCCAATAGAGAACCTGATAAAAAAGAAAAACTGGAAATAAAAAGAAAAATTTCTTTTAAAGATATGACCACCAGAAAACACTATCCAGGCCAACATTTTATTGAAATTATAGTTAATGGAGAAAGTTTTAGAAAAGAAGAATTTTTATTATTAAAATAAATCTATTTGCTATCTAAATCAGTAATAAATTCAATTTTAACCTGCTCATCACTAGCAGATTTTTTAGCAATAATCTTCTGACCATAACTATTAATTAAGCAAAGAGAATCCTTTTTATTTTGGCAATAATAAATTGTTCCCTGCAAATAATAATCTTTACCGCTAGTTAATTTAGGAAGCTTTATTTCGCCACTTTTAACTGAATTCCAATCATAGCTAGCAATTAAATTAGATTCATTACCACTAATTTCTAATAAATTAATAAAACTAGGGCCATTTTCATTGATTTTCCAACCTTCAGGCAATTTCATCAATAGAGAAACATTAATGTCACTTTTAACAATTTTATCTGGTAAATTGGTTAAGTTAGGCAAATATTCTAACATGCCTTGCTTTTGCATTTTAAGAGGAGGCATAACATCTAGAACCGAAACGGCACCATTATTTCTATTTACTACCAAAATACGATTATTGTTGGTATCGGCAACATAGAATTTATCCAACACTGAAATAATGTCTTCAGGCTCGTTATAAGATACATTTTTTAAATTAGATCCGACATCATCATTTTTTTTACCAGATCCACTATAGTCAGACAAGGATGATTGTGATGCATCATATTTACGAATAACACTGTTGTGAGTGTCAGCTATATAAATTCCGGTATCATCCACAGCTAATCCAACCGGATGCTGCATTAAAGCTTCTTTAGCAGAACCATTTTTATGACCAAACTCAAATAAACCTGAACCAACCAAGGTTTTGACTGAACCATTTTTTTCAGCAACGCGCAGTGAAGAAGTTTCAGAATCAAGGAAATATAATTTTCCTGAAAAAATATTAACTGCACTTGGCTGAGCTAAACTATTTTTTGGATAAGAACCATCAATTATATCTTCAACTCCGTCTCCGGCAAATGGAGCAATTGTTTCTTTGATTATATCATATTTTAATAATTGATGAGTTCCTGAATTGGCAATAATTATGTTATTTTTATCAGGAAAAAATTCTAAATCCCATGGGGAAGCTAAATCAACCTCTTTAACCGTTTTAGAGTCTGATAGGATCTGGCCTCTGATACCTGATCCAATAATAGTGCTAACTTCATTTTTTTTTAAATCAATTTTACGCAATGTATGATTTCCAGTATCTGCAACATATAAAATATTATTTTTATATAATAGCCCATGAGGATTATTAAATGATGCTGAACCTATAGTGCCATCAGCCAAACCTTTTTTACCAGATCCAATTTCCAATAAGATATCTCCACTTAGAGAGGAAACAACAATTGTGTTTTTTCCAGAATTGGCAATTAGAATTGCTGGAGTTTTAGCTATTCCAATGGACTCAAAATCTTTAACATATTCAAGTTTAGACGGGAAACTTAGAACATGACCAACAATTTTATCTTTTTCCAGAACAATTGGTAGGGAATCACGGTTTAAGCTGTAACGATATTTTTTTATTAAAGAAGTTATGTCTTCTCTGATTTTTTGACTAGTTCCTTCGCCAACATAAGTATCTTTTATTCTACCATTAGGACCAATTAGAATAAGAGTTGGCCAAGATTTAACTTTAAAACTATTCCAAATATTAAATTTAGAATCATTAATTACCGGATGAGAAATATCATATTTTACAATAGCATTTCTAATTCCTTCAATATCCTTTTCATTGTCGAATTTACCGGAATGAACACCTATTACTGTTAATTTACTGCCAAATTCTTCTTCCAATTTTTTAATTTCAGGAATCATGTGCATACAATTAACGCAAGCATAAGTCCAAAAATCGAGAAGAATGATGCGGTCTTCTAAATCACTAGTTTTAAGAGGAACAGAAACATTGAGCCACCCAGAATTGGCGACTTCTTCGGAAATTAATTTATAAGAATTGGAATTGTAGAAAAATGCCTTAGATATTAAGGACGATAGAATTGAAAATGAAAACCAGATAATGATTATTGCCGATAAGATAAACAAAATTAGTGATTTATCTTTTGTGGTCATACCATTTGTTTATCTGGTTTTTAATTTAAATGTTGAATTAAGAAGTAAATCCAGTGAAGTCTTTCTTGCGGCTTCTTCTAGTTCTGACTAAACTTTCTTCTCTTTTACGCTTTAATTCTTCAGAAGGCTTTTCATAAGCTTTTCTTCTTTTCGCTTCGCGGATAATACCTTCTTTTTGAGCCTTTTTTCTAAAGGTTCTAATAGCCATTTCAAGGTTTGCCTTATTATGAACTTTAATTTGCATTCAATTGGTTTGGATTAATTTATTAAAATTAGAGGGCGATATCGTAGTTACAAAAATAAAATTTGCAAGAAGTTAAAGTGCTTCCAAAAAACGCTTGTAAAATAATTTTATTTATCGTATGGAAAATAAAAACTAGTAACTAACATAATATAAATATGGAGAATGATAAAAAATTTACAGCAACAAATGTTTTGGAAAAATTTTCAAGACGTTTTCCCAATGCTTATTATTGGAATCAAGATAACAGGAATTTAAATATAAGCAGTGCTAAACTAAAAGAAGATCTAATTGAAGCTATTGATTGGAATCAAAATCCTCAACTTAGAGATTTTCGTGAAGATTTTCGTGACAATCACAATAGAATCATTGTTATTGGTGAGAGTCATGATCAACGCGAATATCTTAAACAAGTTGATGAAATCATAAGGAATGATAACGGAAAATTAAAAGATAAAGTATTGGTTTTGCTAGAAGAAGAAATTGATGACTATTGTTATCAATTTGAACTATCGCCAGAATTTAGAATACTTAGCCCCACTCTTACTCAGTCGGGTAATATATATATTTCATCAGAAAGAGCGGCGATATTTTCCGAATCCGATGATGACCATCAATGTCATAATTTTTATACCTCATCCTCTGCAGAACAAAGAATTATTAGATCTCTTGCAAAAAATAATAATAAATACCCACTGACCAAGAAAATATGTGATTTTACTATTCCCGCAAATAGATATGATTCGATTAAGATTGACGGTAATGAGCTCGGGAAAAAAACAACAGTAAGATATAGCGGAGAAATTATGTCACATGATCCAATTCAGTGTATTTATTTAAAAGAAAAAATAATACCTAAAGGAATAGATCGTGATGTAGCTTCTACAATCTACAGGAACAAGGCTATGTATGAAAAGCTAAAAAATTTAAATAACAATAATCAGAATAAAGTAATTATTGTTGTTGCTGGTGCTTATCATGTTATTAATCAAAATACAAGTAATGATTTTCTTAACGAAGATCCTAATTATATAAATCAAGCGATAGGATTATCTAACTTATTAGGTGGTTTTCCTCAGACAGAATTTATTATAGAAGAAAATGTTATAAAAAATAGTTATGTTAAGTATCATATAGAATCAAATCCAAATATTAAGTTAGAGGGTAGAGATGGGGGGGTTTCTATAATTGAAATTATAAAAAACAATATTTCTGAAATTGAACAAGAAGAAACAGAAATTTCAGTAGATTCAAGTTCAAATGTTAATCAGGATGAGGAGGAAAAAAAGGAACCAGACACTATAGTAAGAAGCGTAAATAATGCTGAAAAACTTAATCCATCCCTCACCAAAAATCGAGATTGAATTAATTAAGGAAAATTTGTCTAATCAGATTTATTATCTCCCAATATTGTTCGCCCCAATCTGGATAATATTGATTTCAATTCCAAATCATTTATTTGACTGATCGACTGATCAATTAATAACTGCTGATTGGGGTTAATTTTAATTTCATCTTCAAGCTTGGCAAGTTTTATATTGCGTGGTTCTTGGTGAATTTTAATTTCAGAGATTACTTTATAGCCATAATAAACTGCAATTCTTTCAATTATTTGGCTGGAACTTGCTTCTAAATAAAAAGCAGTTGATGGGTTATATGCCTTAATAACTAAAATTCCGTTATTTTTTTGATTTTTAGCAAATTTAATATCTTTGGGTGCACAAAATTGCTGAAATTTTTCACCAATAATATCAGCCCATCCTTTATTCAAACTAATGATCACTGCAAAATTACTCTTTTTCTTGCCAAGAATTGGTTTAAGAATTTCACTAATTTTTTCTTCGACTTGAATAAAACCCTGATATTTTTTCATAATCTAAACAAGATTTCAGATTTTCTTAAATAGAATTCAGGAAATTTTCTGCTTAAATTTTGATAAGCAAAATTCAAATCATTTTGATTATCAAATAATCCAAAACAGGTAGATCCACTACCAGACATTCTGCTGACTAAGCAATTATTTTGCTTGGCAATTTCAATCAAAATTTGAGAGATTTCCGGTACCAGTTCAATGGCAGATTTTTCTAAATCATTTTTATGATTTTTAATTGTAGAAATAAAATTCTCAGCAGAAATATCATTGAATTTCAGATCAGAAAAAAGCTGATTATTTTTGGCAAAATTTTTAAAAACTTCTTTGGTTGATAAATGAATATTTGGATTAATTATTATTGCAAATAAAGGCTTGGTGGCAATTTCGACATCAGTAATATTTTCCCCAATTCCAAAAATTAAAGCCATTTTTTGATTAAGACAAAAAGGAACATCAGCACCTAATTTTAAGCCAATTTCTGCTAATTTTTGCTTGGAAATTTTTAAATTATAAAATTGATTTAGCATTAAAATAGTGGTGGCCGCATTAGATGATCCACCGCCAATTCCGGCACCAATTGGAATATTTTTGGTTAGAGATATTTTAATTTTCGGATCAAATTTATATTCCTCTGATAAAATTTTTACCGTGCGAATAATAATATTTTCATGCAAATCATTTTTTAAGAAATCGGCATAT
>CAMDAI010000013.1 GCA_945888585.1 Rickettsia typhi
GTTTTAACTGAAACCCGAATTCCTTCGCAAGCTTCAGACCTTTTAGCTAATAAGTTTTTAACTTGAATCAGGGCCTCATCAGTTACAGTTAGATAGTCAACAATTGGGTTGCCAAGTTCAGTTTTTTGAAAGTTAAAACTACTAAGAGACGACATTTTAATTGGCTTCTTTTTTCTTTTTATAATCTTCTATTGCAGCTTTAATTGCTTCTTCTGCCAGAACTGAGCAATGAATTTTTACAGGTGGAAGGGATAATTCCTGAGCAATTTCTTTATTGGTGATATTTACTGCATCATCAATGCTTTTATTTTTTACCCATTCAGTTACTAGCGAACTAGAAGCAATAGCTGAGCCACAGCCAAAGGTTTTAAATTTAGCGTCTAAAATGATGCCATTATCATCAACTTTAATTTGTAATTTCATAACGTCACCGCAAGCAGGTGCGCCAACTAAACCGGTTCCAACCGAATCATCATCTTTATTTAAAGATCCAACATTACGAGGATTTTCGTAATGATCTAAAAGTTTTTTTGAATAAGCCATATTTTTTATTTAATTAAATTAATACATCAATTTTCTTAGTAATAAGAAAGAAATCGTTATAAGTTTAGATTTAGAATAATTATCATAGATCAGGCACTTGTTAAGATATTTAAAATTGTTAGGATTCTTTTCCATAAAAATATGTACCTATAAGGTTAGTAAATACTTAAAATCATAAATTAATGCCCTTTCCACTCAATGGATTTAAGATCAATTCCTTCCTCCATCATTTCCCAAACTGGACTTAATGCTCTTAATTTATCAACTTTCTCCTTAATTAACGTAACTGCATAATCAATTTCAGCTTCAGTTGAAAATCTACCAATTCCAAAGCGAATTGAGCTATGAGCTAAATCATCATCAACACCAAGCGAATGTAAAACATAAGATGGCTCTAGTGATGAAGAAGTGCAGGCAGAGCCACTTGAAACTGCTAAATCTTTAATTGCCATAATAAATGATTCACCTTCAATACCGGCAAAACTGAAGTTTAAATTGTTTGGAATTCTTTTTTCACGGTCGCCATTTAGATAAACTTTGGGAATTTCCATAATGGCTTTATAGAAACGTTCACTTAATTTTTTAGCATGATCAAGATCTTTTTCCATTTCATTTTTAGCAATTTCTGCTGCTTTACCAAAACCAGCCGCTAAAAAAGTTGCAACGGTACCGGATCTGATTCCGCGTTCTTGTCCACCACCAGAAATAATTGGTTTGATTCGAACTCTTGGTTTTCTTCGGATATAAATTGCGCCAATTCCTTTTGGTCCATAGATTTTATGAGCAGAAATGCTCATTAAATCAATATTCATTTCATCAACGTTAAGTGGAATTTTACCAAAGGCTTGAGCAGCATCGGTATGGAAGAATACAGCTTTTTTACGACATAACGCGCCAATTGCTTTAATATCCTGCATAACGCCAATCTCATTATTAACTGCCATAATTGAAACTAGACAAGTTTTGTCAGTTATTGCTGCTTCTAATTTTTTTAAGTCAACTAGGCCATTTTTTTCAACTGGCAGGAAAGTGACTTCACAGCCTTGCTGTTCAAGATCACGACAAGAATTAATTATGCATTTATGTTCGGTGGTAATGGTGATAATATGATTTTTTCCTGAAGTTTTATAAAAGTTAGCAACACCTTTAATGGCGATATTATTAGATTCAGTGGCACCTGATGTAAATGAAATTTCTTTTGGATCAGCTCCAATTAAATCAGCCACTTGTTTTCTGGCAATTTCTACCAATTCTTCTGCCTTCCATCCAAATGAGTGACTTCTGGAATGAGGATTACCAAAATCTTCTTTGAGAACTTTAGTCATTACTTCAATAACCCTTGGGTCAACCGGAGTGGTTGATTGATAGTCGAGATAGATTGGTAATTTGATGTTAGTTTTTTCTTTCATTTTAATTGTGAATTCTTTTATAAAGCTTGCTCCAAACTTCGATAAATTTATCAATTTCGGCTTTGTTATTATCTGTTCCCAAACTAATACGAATAGTTGATTTTATTAGGGTATCATCAATATTCATAGCTTGTAAAACTCTTGATGGTTTGGTGCTTCCAGAAGAGCAAGCTGATCCAATACTAACTGCAATCCCACTTAAATCAAAATCAATTAATTGAATTTGATTGCTAATGCCTTTGGTGGCAATTAGGCTGGTGTTTGGTAATCTCTGGGTGGTTTCAGAAAAAACTATTATGTTATTTCCACCAATTGTTTTTAAGTTGGTTTCTAAATAATTTCTTAATTCTGTTAAATTTTGATTTTTTTTAATTCTTTCGCTGGCATTTTTGCAAGCTGCTCCAAGTCCAGCAATTCCAGAAATGTTGGTTGTTCCAGATCTTTTTCCACCTTCTTGTCCACCACCTAAAATTATTGGTTCTAAATCGATTCCAACTCTAGCCAATAAAGCACCAACTCCTTGTGGTCCACCGAATTTATGAGCTGAAATTCCGGCAATATCAATATTTAAATCTTCTAAGTTGATTTCAATTTTTCCAATTCCCTGAGCTAAGTCGCTATGAATCAGGCCATTTTTAGCGTGAACTAATTTAGCTATTTCTTTAATAGGTTGAATTGCTCCAGTTTCATTATTGGCCAGCATTATCGAAACTAAAAAATTAGGCGTGTTAATGTTATCTATTTTTTCTTTTAAATCTTCGATATCAATAATTCCATTGTTGTTCACTTTAGTAATTATTGCCTTTCTTTTTATAGCGGGGTCATAAATTGAAGGATGTTCTAATCCAGAAGTAATGATTTGATAGTTAGGTAGGCCAAAAATAGCTAAATTATTAGCTTCAGTGCCACCAGAAGTAAAAATGATCTGATAATTTTTGGCATTTAATAAATTAATAATTTCATTTTTAGTTTGATTATAAATTTTATTTGCTTCTCTGCCAAAACTATGAATTGAAGATGAGTTTAATGGTGTTTTGTAAGAATCAAAAATAGCACTTTGTGCTGCCTCAGATAGTTTGGTTGTTGCATTGTTATCGAAGAAAATTCGTTCCATTATTTTATTTCGCGTTCTTTTAAATTTTTATGGCAAATGTCATCGATTGAAATTGATTCAAAATACAGATAGATGGTTTTTTCCAAACCATGCCAAAGATCATGGGTTTTACATCTGGTTTTGGCTATACATCCTTTTGATTCATTGCCGCATCTAGTCATTTTAATTGGTTCACCAATTGCTTTAATGATATTGGATATTTTTACTTCCATACTTGATTTTCCAAGAATATATCCACCACTAGGACCCTTAATTGATTGAACAATTCCAGCTTTTCTTAAATTAGAAAAAATTTGCTCTAAATAAGAAAGTGAAATTTTTTGTCTTTTAGAAATGGATGAAAGTGATATTGGTTTACCAGATCCGGATTCAACCATATCAACTACCGCCATTACTGCATATCGACCCCGTGTTGTTAAAATCATAATTAATACCAGTTTGGTGGAAATTATACTATTTTTTCTATTATATCAGTTTTTATCTCAGAGGTAAGAAATGATATTGATTAATTTAAACATAATAATTCCTACGAAAACAGTCAAGTATTTAAAATGTTGTGGATAAGCCTTAAATAAGATTTGTGGTCATTTTATAAGCTTTTTATTGTAACAATAAAATTGAAGGACTGTTGAGGTTTGGCAAAGTTAGCCGGATTAGATTCAGACATACTTATGCCATATACTATACAGCATCCAGTGTAGGTAAAGCCGATTTTTCTACTAATTTCTCTACCATTCGCCAAATCACGAGTAGAATAAAATTCTAGAGCTAGATGATTGGTAACTTTTATGTTAGATCCAAAATTTAACTGCTCTCTTTTAGTTGGATTATTTATGGTTGATTTTAGTAATAGATAATTAGTATTAACTGAAAAGCGATCAAAATCTAATACTGCTATTACTTGGTTAATTTCGTTATTATAATTTGATTCATTCAAGTCAAATATATAATCGATATATAATGATTTTTTTGATCTATAAAATATTTCTCCAACTATATTTGACTTATTATTGGCATTAAATCCTCTAACATTGACATCTTGTGGTTTATAACCATTTCTAATACTTTGTCCAAGGCCTAAACCAAATTGTCCAAATGAATTAAATAAAGAAGATTTAGCGCCATAACTTGCCTTTTTCCCGGATTCACTTCGATCAAACCCATAAAAACGATCGTTTAGAAATAAGTTATTTTGAGTTAATTCTATATCGTTGCTGTCTTCATTTGGAATTTTATTAAAATTATTTTTATAGGCGCTATCTGCGATATTAATCATTGGTTCAATAATGATTGTGCTTTTCTTTAATCGATTTACTAATGGTAAACTCCAATTTAGTGATATTTGCGGTCTGTAATTAGTTGCGGTGCTTTTAAAATTATTATCATTTGGGGCGTTATTATTGAAATTATTTTCTATATTATAGAAATCGGTTTGCATGCTGGCCGCAGCTTCAAATAAGTTTCCTTTTAAATTATATGGAAGTTTAACTTCTGGAGTGGCTGATATTCTACGATATTGTAGACCATTTTCTCGGCTAATTACGGCGGAGTTTCCCAGTATAGAATATTTCTGATTGAATGCTCCGGGTTTGCTTTCGACATATGCATTGAGAACTGGTAAAGCAATAGGGGCGGTACTACTTTCTCTATCAATTCCAATTTCTTGAACAGCAACGGTTTTGGCTGAATAATAATTACGGTTTTTAATATAGTCTAAGTTAGCTGTAGTTAGAGTGTTATCCACATAATTATTACGATAATCTCTTAGATAGTCTTTATCTCCCACGTGATCTACTACAAATTCTAAGCCATAATTTTTTTTTAACTGAAAATCTCCTTGTGATTTTAAACGCCATCTCACACTACTGTTATTATTAGAGTTTTGAGTACTGGTGGTTGTGGTATTAACAGTGTTAAGTGGTTTTACATTATTGTTAGCAACTTCCATATTAACTTTATATTCACCTTGTTTTAATAAGTGACGAAACTCATTATTAATGATGACATGACTTCCGGAAGGGTAAAGTTCGGCGGTAGTGGTTAAATCTCGATTGGGAGCTATATTAAAATAATAAGGAACTATAAGTCCAATTCCAAGTCTGGTTGTTTTGATATAAGATGGAGATAAAAATCCGGTTTTTCTTTTTGAAGACGGGAATGGCATGCTAAGAATTGGAGTATACATCACTGGAATATTATGAATTCTAATAATTGCTCCATCTAACTGAACATTTTCTTTATCTCTATCAATAGTGGTTTTTCTGGTTTTAATTGAAATCATATCAGATTTTTTGCCGGCAAGATTATTATTTCCAGCAATTTCTTCGTTGGGGCAAATTGAAAAAATTGATTTATCTAAAATAGTTTTAGTTTTGCTGGCTTTGGTAATTTGAGGAGAAGTTAAGTAAGAGCCATCAAAGAAAACAATTTTAGCTTGATCAAAATGTCCTGAAGTCAAGTCATCTTTTACATCGGCATATTCAGCTATAACATTACCATTTTGATAATTGATAATCTGAACATTGCCATAAGCTTTGATAATATTGTTGCCACGATCATAAGTCATTTTATCAGATAAAATTGTGTTATCATCTTTGACTAATTCAACATTGCCAATGGCATCAATGGTATTATTTTTTTGATCACCAAAAATTCTGTTAGCCCTTAGAGTTGGTGGTAGAGAAGCTAATTTTTTAGAATTGTTGCTAGATTTTTCAAAGGCAAAGGAATCAAAAATTAAGCAGAAAAAAAATAATATACCAAAAAATAAATATTTGGTTAATTGAGATAACAGATTTGTTTTTTGATATAAAAATAAAGCCAAAAATTTTGTTACTTTACTTTTTTGTAAAATATTTGGATTAAATCCTATAATTAACAAATTTTGGCTCCAATTCATTAACAATTAGACCATTTTTTTTGGATCCATAATCTTGCTCCAATCTTCTTCTTTTATTTTTCCTTCGCTATCGCCAAAAAATCCTAATTCTTTTACCGACTCTTTTAAAGTAGTGCCTTTTTTATGAGCGTTTTTAGCAATTTTTGCAGCATTATCATAACCGATATAAGGATTAAGAGCAGTTACAAGCATTAAAGATTGCTCCAATAACTGATTAATACGATTTTCATTGGCTACAATTCCAATTAAGCAATTATCAATAAAACTGTTAATGCCATCAGATAATAAATTGATTGATTCAATTACATTGCGAATAATCATCGGACGAAAAACATTCAATTCAAAATGTCCATTTGATCCACCAACTGTAACAGCAATATTATTTCCCATAATTTGACAGGCAATCATGGTTAATGCTTCACATTGAGTTGGATTAACTTTTCCCGGCATAATTGAAGAGCCCGGTTCATTTTCAGGTAGGGAAATTTCACCTAAGCCAGAACGCGGGCCAGAAGCTAAAAAACGAATATCATTGGCAATTTTCATTAGGGAAGTTGCAAGCGTGTTAAGTGATCCTGAAAGATTTACTAACTCATCATTGCAAGACAAAGCAAAAAATTTATTTTTATTGGTATAAAAACTATCAGCATGTTCCAATCCTAATTTAAAAAGATTTGAATCTTTTACTTTCCAAAATCCATCAGAAGCTGTAGTACGGCCTAAATCAAGATTTAAAAGATTTTGATAAAGTTTTTTTAGTCCTGAAACTTCAGTAATTTTCTCAGCAAATTTTACTGCAAATAATGGATGACAATTAAGCCCAGTTCCAACCGCTGTGCCACCTTGTGCTAAATGACAAACATAAGAAATTGTTTGAGAAATAAATACGGCAACAGATTGAATTTGTACTTTGTAAGCAGAAAATTCTTGTCCTAAAGTTACGGGTGTTGCGTCTTGAGTATGGGTTCTGCCAATTTTAATAATATTTTTAAATTCATCTTCTTTTCGACCAAGTTCATTTGCAAATTTAACTAGAGTTGGCAAAAGTTTTTCATAAACGGTCAAAACAGTTGCAACATGCATGGCAGTTGGAAAGGTGTCATTGGAGCTTTGTCCTAAATTAACATGATCGTTAGGATGAATTGGTGATTTGCCACCTTTTTTTCCAGTTGCTTTTTCGTTTGCAACTCCGGCAATTACTTCATTAACATTCATATTGGTTTGAGTACCAGAGCCGGTTTGCCAAACTACAAGCGGAAAATGATTTTCATAAAACCAGTCAAATTTGGCTAAAATTGTATCAACTGCATCAATAATTTTATCCGCAATATCGGCAGAGAATTTTTTGAATTCATCTGACCCAGAATCTTTAGCCATTAATTCTTTATTGGCAAGAGCTGCTGCCTTTTTTACATAAAGCATAGCCAGAATAACTTCCTTGGGCATTTTGTGACCAGGATTGTTATTGCAAATTGGGAAATTTTGTTTTGATCTTTCAGTTTGGGCTGCGTAATAAGCATCAGCTGGAACTTTGATTTCACCAAATGAATCAGTTTCAATACGAAAATTTTGATTATTTTTTTCAGTCATATTTTTTTAGTTTTAGTTTTATAAAAATTAATTTGTGAGCTCTATTTGATTTATTTTGTTCATTATTATGCTGGTCTCAAAAAGTGCTACAATAATTTTTTGATAATGCAAAATATCGTCAAATTCTAGCTTTCTGCCTTTGCGGTTTTTTAGCCATTTCTGGGCGGGTTGATAACCACCAATAAAAAACTCCCAAGCAATAGCAGGCACGCCAGCAAAATATTGCGTTTCATTGATAAAAACTTTCTCATCCTTGTAGCTTATTTTGTTTACAATATTGTCACCATCAATTGGATATTGGGTAATGTAGCTTTCAACAATTGGGCTTGTCAGTAAATGTATTTGTCTTAATTCTCCGCCCAAATTTACCAACTGCCAAAAGGTTTGTAAGTCTTTAGGATAAGGCACTCGTGGAAAATCAATTTTCAAAAATTCTTTGTATTTTTCTCGATAGATTGGCGAATGTAAAACAGCGTAAATGTAGTCGAGAATGTCAATGGGTGCAAAAGTGTTTTTGGTTGTTTCTTTTTCGCTGGTAAATTTTAAACCTAATTTATCGGCTATTTGCTTTACAATTGCTGTGTTTAGATTTGGTGTTCTTTGTGGAGGTTGATCGAAGGTTGTTGCGGTGTTGGTTTCTTGGTAAATATAAAGTGGGAAAACGCCAATTGAATCACCAGCTGTATCTAAAAGATGTCTCTCAGAAATTGAATTTAAAATAAATGAATATCCACAGCTGATTCCTCTATTAACTTTTGTCACAGCCAAGCCAATATTGTTTTGGATAAAATGATTCATTATACCTCCTCTTGGTCTACCCATTATACCATTGGAAGAACCAGTATAAATACAAGATTTTTTATCAAATGGTCGGTATAAAATGGGAAGAATTTGAGGGCCATTCTTTCTTACATCTTGTATAGCTTTCTCAACTTTAGTTCTATTCTTGACGTTAATATTGTATTTTGAGTTTATTTCGTCTAACCCAAAAGAAGTCAAATCTTCTAGTAATTTTTTGGATAAAATTTTATCATTTTGAATTGAGAACTCATCAAATTCAGTTTGAACACCAGATGAATATTGATTAAACACTTCAACTACAGAAAGACCCTCATTATAGCTTTTCAGTAAACTGAAATCTTGCGTTTGAAAAAGATAACTAGGTTCTTGATAATTGATTTTTGTCCAATTAATTGAACGCAATTCATTTTCATTAAGGAATTCATACTTAAAATCTCTTTTCCCATACAAGTCAAAGTTAAATAATTGACATAATTCTGTTTTCTTTTTGTTACCTGTTTTTACGAAGATATTAATCGAAACACCTTGCATAATATCAAACACATTTTGGTCGGTACTTCCGTCAGGTGCAGTTTGTTGTTTCTTAGAGTTTCCGTGCAAATCTAAAATATAAATTTTATCAAAACACTCTAACAAGTGCTTACGCATTTTCCGAAAAACAATACCATCAATGAAACTATTGTTGGAAATGTAAGCTAAAATCCCACTTCCGTTTTTTTCAATGAAATGCTGCCCGTAACGGATAAATTTCACATAATCATCAGAAAGAGAATTGTAACTTTTTTCTACCAAATCCTTCTTGTAATCGCTAATCAATTTTTCTATCCATTCATTTTTATTGGTGCTGCTAACTGCATAAGGCGGATTGCCAATAACACACATTACCGGCGTATCTCGTTTGATGTGATTGGCTTCGTTGGCTTCTTGGCTTAACCAACTGGCAAAAAGTGTGCCTGTGTCGGGGTGGCTTTCTTCTAAACTATTAGTTAAATAAATTTTAAGCCTTTGGTTTTTGCTTGGCTTAAAACCGGTTTCGGTTAAAAGCAAATCTAATTTTAAATGTGCCATAGCATAGCTTGCCATCAATAATTCAAAACCATTAAGGCGAGGCAGTAGTTGGGTTTCTACATAATTGCTCCAAATGCCTTGTTGTCCTTCAAATTTTTTATGAATATGTTTTACAACTTCAGCTAAAAAAGTTCCAGTGCCTGTAGCTGGATCAAGAATTTGAACTTTGTGAACTTCCTGTTCTATTTTTTTGCCTTGTTCTAGGGTTTTAATTTTAGTTTTACTGGTGTCTGCCAAGCCTTGCGGTAAATCAAATTCAGTCTTTAAAATATCATCAACGGCACGAACGATAAAATTGACTACTGGTGCAGGTGTGTACCAAACGCCACGAGCCTTTCGCAATTTTGGGTCATATTCACTTAGGAAAGTTTCATAAAAATGGATGATTGGATCTTCCATTTTGGTTTGCTTGCCGTAGTTTTTTAAAATTTCTTCAACATTACAGGCTAAAAATATTTCTACCAAACTATCTACAATCCATTTAATACGGTCGTCAATGTCGGGGCCGGCGATGTAGCCAAAAAGTTTGCGTAAAAATGGATTTGATTTTGGAATTAATTCTGCCGCTTCTGCCCTGCTAAAAGTTGGTAAAGTGGCATCGTGTAAACGAGCGGCAAACATTCCATAAGCGATGGTTTGAGAATAAACATCGGCAAAGCCTTTGGGCGTGATGTCGTGAATTAAAATTTCCTTAAATGCCAACATTTGATCTTTAAGGGTGCTATTTTCTTGGTTGGTTTCGTCAGAAGTTAGTGCTTTTTCAATAACATCAGAAAGCAATCTGGCTTTGCCTGCCATCATTTCTGCTAGTTTTTTTGAGCTTTTAATATTTTGGCTAATGTGGATGCAAAAATCTTTGATTAGATTTTCAAAAGTTTGAAAATTTTCTGGCAATGCTTCAATGCCATTATCGGTGAGTTTGCCAATGGCAATTTTGGTAATGAATTGCCCATTTTGATAAAGATAAAAATCTAAATAATCGGTGAAAATTAGATTGCTAAGTGAAGCTTTATAACGATCGAATTGTTCTTTGTTTTTCTTTTTTCCGTCTAAATCAATGTCTCCAATATCTTTGGTTTCAATAAAACCAACCGGAATATCTTTTTTGGTAAGGATGTAATCTGGTGCGCCGCAAGATTTTCTTTTGGGCTCGTTGGTGGCTTTGATATTTGGAACTAAATTTTCAATAAGCTGTTGTAAATCACCACGAAAACTGTGTTCCGTAGTATTATCAAGTTTGTGGCGTTGATTTATGCTGGTGATGTATTGGGTTATTAATATTGTTGCCATTATTTATTAATTTAATCTTTTTAATACTTCTTCTTTGCCTAAAATTTCTATAATATCAAAAACTCCACCAGCTGAGGCAGAAGAGAAAGTAAGGGCAATTCGAAGGGCAGGGCCAAAGTCTTTTATTTTGAGGTTTTTAGAAATTGCATAATTGTTAATGGCATCTTTTATTCCGTCATGATTCCAATTTTGGATTTTTGAAATTAGATCTTTTAGTTCTGAAATTATGGTTGCAGAATTTGTTAATATTTCCTGATCTTTTTCATCCAGATTTTTTTTGTAACCATCAACATAAACTGTTGAAGAAGCAATTAAGTCAGGAGTTAAAGTGGCTCGATCTTTGAGAAATTTTATGGCTTTGATGATTTTGGTTTTATTTTTCTGGATTGCCGCGGAGGCTTGGCCCCCTCGCAATGACAAAATAATCAATTCAAACAATTCTTCTTCGGATTTCTGTTTAATGTAATGTTTATTAACACTATCTAATTTAGCAAAATCAAACCTAGAAGGTGATTTACCAACCTTATCTAAACTAAACCATTTAATGGCATTTTCATCAGAAATTATTTCTTCATTACCGTGAGACCAGCCCAGACGAAGCAAATAATTTCTAATTGCTTCTGGTAAATATCCCATGTCACGATATTCGGTAACCGATGTGGCTCCATGGCGTTTTGACATTTTAGTTCCGTCGCTTCCATAAATTAGTGGAATATGGGCAAATTCTGGAACATTCCAATCTAAAGCCTGATAAATTATTTTTTGACGAAAAGCGTTGGTTAAATGATCATCACCACGAATTATATTGGTTATTTCCATATCATGATCGTCAACTACAACAGCAAACATATAAGTTGGTGTGCCATCGCTTCTAAGCATTACTAAATCATCTAATTCTGAATTGTTTACTTTAATTTCGCCTTGAATAAGGTCTTTAATTATAACCTCTCCTTGTGCAGGAACCTTGATTCTAATAACTGGTTTTACTGTGCTTGCTTGTGATTGATGTTTATTGCGCCACTGGCTTTTAAAACGAAAGACTTCATTTTTGCTTTCTGCAATTTTGCGCATTTCTTCTAGTTCTTCTGCTGAAGTATAGCATAAGTAAGCATTACCGTTTTCTAATAATTTTTCTGCAACTTCTTTATGTCGTGGTTCGTTTTTTGATTGAAAAATTGGTGTGCCATCATATTTAATTCCAAGCCAATCAAGCCCTTCTAATATTGCATCAATTGCTTCCTTAGTGGATCTTTTTTTATCAGTATCTTCAATTCTAAGTAAAAATTTTCCATTTTTATTTTTAGAAAAAAGATAATTAAACAGAGCGGTTCTGGCACCGCCAATATGTAAAAATCCGGTTGGTGATGGGGCAAATCTTGTAACTACACTCATTGATTTTAAATTTAGTTTTGACTTAATTTTAGGACTCGGGCAAATATAAACTTTGTTTTATCAATTTTTTTTCTTAGTTAAACTAAATTGATTAGTTTGCAAAAATAAATTGGTTATATAAAGTATAAACATTCATCTTTCGCAAGATTCTAAGCTTCAATTTCATAATTAAAACAATTTTTTGATATGTCGGTTACTTCAAAAACAGTTGATATTGCAAATAAATTGCTTGAGAAAAAAGTTATATCTGAAGATCAACTTCAAATTGCACTTAGAGAGCAAGCCAGATTAAAAGATCAGAGAACCATCGGTGCCATTTTGGTAGAAATGGGTTTTGTTAGTGAAAGCACAATTGGAGAAATTCTTAATGAATCAAGTGGAATTAAAAAATTTGATTTAAAATCTTCAATAATTGATTCCAGATTAGTTAAAAAAGTTCCTAAAGAATTTGCCACTCAAAATAAATTAATTCCAATATTTTTTAATAGAGATTCAGTAACCATTGGTATGGCTGATATCTTTGATATTGTTGCTCTTGATAAGGTTAAAAGATTTTTTCCACCAAATCTGGTTATTAGTCCGGTATATGTTTCTGATGCAGATATTATCCAAGCCATCGATCAGTATTATGGCTATGAAATGTCAATTGAGGGTATTCTAAAAGAAATTGAAAGCGGTCATGCTGATATTAATGATGAAGCGCAATTAAAGGGTGATTATAAAAGTCCGATGGTGCGTTTAGTTGATGCTATTTTAACTGATGCGGTGCATCAGGGCGCTTCCGACTTACACTTTGAGCCAGAAAATCTGTTTTTAAGAATCAGATATCGTATTGATGGTAAGATGGTTCAAATTAGAAGTATGCATAAAGATTATTGGTCTTCAATTTTAGTGCGGCTAAAAATCATATCTGGCATGAATATTGCTGAATCTAGAAAGCCCCAAGATGGTAGAATTAATTCTGAAATTCTGGGTAGAAAAATCGATTTCCGGGTATCGAGTCAGCCGACCATTAACGGTGAAAATATCGTAATGCGTATTTTGGATGAAAAGCAGTCAATTTTATCTCTTGATAAGCTTGGTTTTAATGAGCGTAGCATTAACTTGCTTAAAAAATTGATTTATCGTCCAGAAGGAATGGTTATTCTAACTGGTCCAACCGGAAGTGGTAAAACTACCACCCTATATACATTACTTCATAGCATTAATGATATTGATAAAAATATCATGACTTTGGAAGATCCGGTGGAATATCATATTCCGTTAATTAGACAGTCTAATATCAGAACAGATATTGGTATGGATTTTGCTTCTGGTATTAGAGCCTTACTTAGACAAGATCCAGATATTATATTGGTAGGAGAAATTCGTGATAAAGAAACGGCGGTTACCGCTATTCAAGCGGCAATGACTGGTCACCAAGTATATAGTAGTTTGCATACCAACGATGCTTTAGGAGCAATTCCAAGGTTGGTTAATATGGGTGTTGCACCTTATTTGATTGCTGGGTCAATTATTTGTATTGTA
>CAMDAI010000014.1 GCA_945888585.1 Rickettsia typhi
CATTGTTCATCAATAGTTAATTTAAATTCATCCTCAGATAATTCGATAACATCTAAAGATCCTTTTAAACTATCAATGATTATTTCGCGATTATTAGATCCTCCATAATCTTCATCACGAAATTTATCTAATTTGGATAATCTATCATTTAGCTTTATTTTCTGTTCATTTTCTTTCTCGGCTTTCTTATTAGATTCTTCTTCTAATTGTTTTTTATTTTGCTCTTCAATTTCTTCCGCTTCTTTTTCTTCATTTTCAAAAAAATCAGATATATCTAGATCAATTTCTTTTTTGTTATTTCTACCTTTTTCTGCTCTTTTTTGTTCCTGTATTTCTTTTGTTTTCTTTTCCAGCTCATCATCTAAATTATCCAAAACAGGTAAAATTTCATCTGCTTTAATGTCAAGCTTGTTATTTATATCATTTCTTATCTTATCTATAGCTTCTTTTCTTAAAGGATTTTTTTCCTTTTCTTCTATATTTATTAACTTTTCTTCTAATATTTTTTTATAGGAATCAACTATTGCTTTTTGTAAATTATCTTCATTAATAGCAATATTAATCAAGTTAGTTGCAAGATTTTGTGGATTTTCACGATCTTGATTTTGTGAAGAATCAAATATTTTTTTAAATACACTATCTCGATAATCGTCTTTTATCTCACCGAGTTTTAATGTTAATATGTCTATTGCTATCTGATCATTTTTATCAGAACTTAGTAACTCACCAACATAATTCACTCCTTTATTTGTCAATATCTGAACAGCTAAATCTTTAGATTGGTCTCCTGCACCTAAAATTTCTAATCTTGATACTAAGTCAGCTGTTGTTTTATTATTAGCTATCTTCTGTAAATGATTTTTTAAATTTTCTTTATCTAATAAGGGCAATAATTCATCCAAATCATTATTATCCAATCCTATAATTGGATCATCATTTTCAACTGTTTTTTCGATATTTTTTAAACTATCAACTTCTTTATTTAAGTAGCTCACCAATATATTTTTAACTAATTGCTCAAAATCTTCAGCATTTTTATCGGCAATTTTTTGCAAATCTTCCAGATTTTTATCTTTAATTAAAAGATCAAAAACTAAATCATGATTTTCGTTTTCTTGTCCTTCTTTTTTTGCTAATCCAGGTAAGTTATTTAAATTTTCTTTGATTTTACTTAGAGCTTCATCTTGTGCATCTTTTAATTTTTGCTCTTCTACTTTCTTTTTAGCATCTTCAATCTCTTTTAACCTCTTTTCTTCTTCTTGTTTTTTAGCATCTTCGATATCTTTTAATTTCCGCTCTTCTTTTTGTTTTTCTAATTCTTTTTCTAATCTTGCTTTCGCTTCTGCCTCATTTTTTTCTTGTATTGCTTTTAATAATGACCCCGCTTCATTTTTTAATTTATCAAGATATGTTGTATTACTTTTACCTTCAATATTAATCCATTCAATTTCTCCTGATAATTTTTTCCTACTAAATTCCAGCTTATTATTTTTGAGTCTAAAATCTATGGTTCCTCCTCCAAAAGGAGCGCCTTCAATTTTCTGATTATTGGTTATCAAAAGAGCATTTTTAATATCTTGAATAGTAATTTTTTTATTTTCTTTCATAATTAAATTCTATAATTAATTATTAAATATCTGCGTAACATTTAGTTTCTGCTTTAGCTCCAGGATGAGTAACAGCACCACTTCTGGCGCTACCAACATTTTGGGCATAACGCCAAATAGCACCTGAATTATAATCAGTTTTTCTATTTTTCCACGCTAATTTTCGGTTTTCAATTTCTTTATCAGATAAATCAACATTGATAGTTCCCAAAACTGCATCAATAATAATTTTATCTCCGTTTTTAAGCAAAGCAATCATACCGCCAACAGCAGCTTCAGGGCTAACATGACCAATACAAAAACCTCTAGTTCCACCAGAAAATCTACCATCAGTAATTAAAGCTACTTTATCACCCATTCCCTGACCATAAATTGCTGCAGTTGTTGCCAACATTTCACGCATTCCCGGCCCTCCTTTTGGCCCCTCATAACGAATAACCAAAATATCGCCTTCCTGATATTTTTTATTTTCAACCGCTTTAAAACAATCTTCTTCATTATCAAAAACCAAAGCCGTTCCGGTGAATTTAAGCCTGTCCTGACTCATTCCAGCAACTTTAACAATAGCACCATCCGGGGCTAAATTTCCTTTTAAAACCACTACGCCACCAGTAGGAGAAAGTGGTTTTTCTGGCCTATAAACCACATCCTGATCGGAATTAAATTTAATATCTTTTAAATTTTCCGCCATGGTTTTGCCAGTTACTGTTAAACAATCGCCGTGAATAAAACCAGCATCAAGCAAAATTTTTAATATCATTTGAACGCCACCAGCTTCAAATAAATCTTTAGCTACATATTTTCCACCCGGTTTTAAATCGGCAATATAAGGAGTTTTCTTAAAAATTTCTCCAACTGCAAAAATATCAAAATCAATACCACATTCATTAGCAATTGCCGGCAGATGAAGAGCAGCATTAGTTGAGCCACCAGTTGCAGCCACAATTGTTGCGGCATTTTCAAGTGCTTTTCTTGTTACAATATCGCGTGGACGAATATTATTCTTAATTAATTCCACTACTGCCTTTCCTGAAGCGTAAGCATATTCATCTCTTGATTCATAAGGAGCCGGAGCACCAACAGAACCCGGCAAAGCTAAACCAATTGCTTCACTTACACAAGCCATAGTATTAGCCGTGAATTGTCCACCGCAAGCACCAGCCGAAGGACAAGCTACTTTAGATAAAGCCATTAAATCTTCCTTACTCATTTTACCAGCATCATTTTGACCAACAGCTTCAAATACATCAACAATAGTTACATCCTTACCTTTAAATCTTCCTGGCAAAATTGATCCGCCATACATAAACACTGAAGGCACATTTAAACGAACCATGGCCATCATCATTCCTGGCAATGATTTATCACACCCGGCTAATCCAACCAGAGCATCATAACAATGTCCGCGAACGGTAACCTCAATTGAATCAGCAATAATTTCTCTGGAAATTAAAGAAGATTTCATACCTTGATGACCATTGGCAATACCATCAGTAACAGTAATAGTTGTGAATTCTCTAGGAGTAGCTCCGGCATCTTGAACACCTTTTTTAGCAGGCTGAGCTTGTCTTTGGAGCGCAATATTGCAGGGAGCAGCTTCATTCCAAGCACTTACTACTCCAACAATTGGGGCTTGCAAATCCTCTTCTGATAAACCATTTGGGTATAAGTCAGTTTTAATATTATAAAGCATAGTTTTTCTAGCTTCACAACCGTGAGAGTTAGTAACGTAGCGTGATGGTAATTTGGATTTATCAAATTTAGACATTTTTAAAATTAGATATTTTAAAGAAATTGAAATAGTAAATAAGTTATGAATTTCAAGGTAGTTGGATATAAATTGAAAATCAAGATTATAGCCCTTAATTTTATTATTGAATATCAATCCAATTGCTAGAATTGATCAAATTTATTTTTTATTGATAATTTAAGAACTGGATTTAATATCAGTGGCCTTGCCCTTTAACTTAAATCTATTAAACAGCACATGCGCTACCTAGCCTTAACCAAACAAGATCGCGAATCAATGCTTAAAACCATTGGAGTAACCTCAGTTGACGATCTATACGATGCCGTTCCAGAAGAAGCTTTACTTAAAAAATCAATTGATAATTTGCCCGATCATTTAGGAGAAATTGAAGTAGAAAATTTTCTAAAAAATCTAAGTGAAAAAAATCGTAACACCGGACAAGGTCCTTTTTTTTTAGGTGCCGGAGCTTATAATCATCATATTCCCGCTGCAGTTGATCATATTATTCAAAGATCTGAATTTTTAACTTCCTACACCCCTTATCAACCGGAAATTTCTCAAGGAACTTTAGCAACCATTTTTCAATTCCAAAGTATTATTGCTCTTTTAACTGGAATGGAAGTTGCTAATGCTTCAATGTATGATGGCGCCACTTCTTTATCAGAATCAGTTTTAATGGCTTTACGTATTAAAAAAGATCGCAAAAAAATTAGTATTCAAAATAATTTACATCCTGACTATCGCAATGTTTTAACAACTTATGCTGAACTTGCTGAAGCTGTTATTGTTGATAACAAATTAGATAACGAAACTGCCGCCGTTATTGTTAGCTATCCTGATTTTCATGGAAATATTAGTGATTTAAATGAAATTAGAAAAAAATGCGATGAAGTTGGCGCTTTAATGATTGTTTGCATTACTGAAATTCTATCTCTTGGGTTATTAGAGGCTCCTGCAGTTGCAGATATTGTTATTGGTGAAGCTTCAAGTTTAGGAGTTGGTTTAAATTTTGGTGGGCCTCATCTTGGTTTTTTTGCTTGTAAAAAAGAAAATTTACGTCAAATGCCAGGCAGAATCTGCGGAGATACCACTGATGAAGATGGTAAAGCCGGTTATGTTTTAACTTTAAATGCCAGAGAACAACATATCAGAAGAGAAAAAGCCACCTCTAATATTTGCTCTAATCAGGGATTATGCGCTACTGCATTTACTATCCACGTTTCACTTCTTGGCGAAAATGGCTTCAAACAATTGGCATTGATAAACCATAAAAATGCTTCTGATTTAGCTGATGCTTTAGCAAAAGTTAAAAATGTTAAAGTTGAAAATGAAACTTTCTTTAATGAATTTACAATTAGCTTAAATAAAGACGCTAAATTGGTTAATCAAAAATTATTAGAAAATAATATTATTGGTGGTTACGCTCTTGATGGAAATCGTATGCTAATTACAGCAACAGAGTTAACTTCTGATTCCGATATTAAAGAATTAGTGCAAGCCCTAAATAAAATTTTAAACTAGAAGAAATTATGACATTCTTACCAAAACAAGTTGGATTAAATAACTCAACTGATCTCTTAATTAACCAAAGCAGACCTGGTGCTTGTGGTGTTGATTTACCAAAAATTGCTGATTTTAAATTGCGCATTAAAGGTGAAAAACGCAAAAAAATTGGTTTAGCCGAGGTAAATGAACCTCAGGTTATTCGACATTTTGTTCGTCTTTCAACTCAAAATTATTCAATTGATGGCGGTTTTTATCCTCTTGGGTCTTGCACAATGAAACATAATCCCCGTTTAAATGAAAAAATGGCCAGACTTCCAGGATTTGCCGGAATTCATCCTTTACAAGATGAATCAACTGTTCAAGGCGCTTTGGAATTAATGCATAATCTACAATTTTGGCTTGGAACTTTAACTGGTTTACCAGCTGTTTCTTTAGCTCCAGCCGCTGGAGCTCAAGGTGAATTGGCTGGAATGCTTGTTATCAGAAAAGCTCATTTGTTTAAAGGAGAAAATAGAAAAATTGTTTTAATTCCAGACTCAGCTCACGGAACCAATCCTGCAACTGCGGCAGTTTGCGGTTTTCAAATTAAGGTTGTTGCCTCTAACAAAGAAGGTTTGGTTGAATTAGATGCACTAAAAAAATTAATTGATGAACATAAAACTGACATCGCCGGTATTATGTTAACTAATCCAAATACTTGTGGAAAATTTGAGCCACAAGTTAAAGAAATTGCTGATTTAATTCATTCAATTGGCGGATATTTTTATTGTGATGGAGCTAATTTTAACGCTATAGTTGGTAAAGTTAGACCAGCCGATGTTGGAGTTGACGTTATGCACTTTAATTTACACAAAACATTTTCTACTCCTCATGGCGGCGGAGGTCCTGGTTCTGGTCCAATTGCAGTTACCGATAAATTGGCAAAATTTTTACCAACTCCTCACGTTGAAAAAACTGGAGACAAATATAAATTAATTGCTCCAAAAGAAACGGTTGGAAAAGTAAAAGGCTTTAACGGCCAATTTGGTATGATGGTTCGAGCTTTATCTTACATGATGTCTCATGGTGGAGATGGATTACAACAAGTTGCTCTTGATGCAGTTTTAAGTGCTAATTACATTTTAGCAAAATTGAAAGATCATTATCACGTACCATTTTCAGGAAACTGTATGCATGAATGTTTGCTTACTGACAAAATTCAGAAAACCAAAAATATTAGTACTTTAGATATAGCAAAAGCTCTGATAGAATATGGTTTTCATCCGATGACTGTTTTCTTTCCATTGGTGGTAAGCGGTGCAATGTTAATTGAACCAACTGAAACAGAAAGTAAAGAAACTATTGATCAATTCATCGATACCATGATTTATATAGCGAAAGAAATTGAATCCGGTAATGGCGATAAATTTCATTCTTACCCGATTTCAACACCAAGAAGAAGATTGGATGAAGTTAAAGCAGCTAAATATCCGATTCTAACTTGGATGGAAATAAATTCTGCGCAATAACAAATAGAAATGTACAAAAAATTATTAATTCTGATTTTTTCCTTATTAGCTTTTTCTTGCAATCCATTTCCTGAATCTATGCCTAAAGATTGGAATTGGGGATTTAGACCAAGACCTTTAACTGCAGTTAGCGGATTTCCTTCTGCCAAAACTGATTATGGTAAAGGATTTAAAGATGGTTGCACAGTTGGATGGAAAGGCGTTTTACATGGTCCGGCGGGTGATATTAAAGCTGGGTTTGATCCGGTTATGATGGTAAAAAATCCTGATTACGGTGCCGGATTTGATGATGGATATAATCATTGCGTTAATACTGTAGATTGGGATGTTCCATAAAAATATGCATAAAAAAATATCATATCTATTATTAATTATTTTTTTTTCTGGCTGCACAACTTGGTTTTACCATCCTGCAACTATGCAGTTAGACGTTCCCGATGGCCCAAGAGAATTCAAAGCTGGATGGTATGATGGATGCAGATCTGCTTTTTCTACAAAAAAGTTTGCTAATAGCATGGTTTATGACGTAACTTTCGGTAACGGAATATATCAAGGAGATTCGAAATATCAATTAGGATGGTCTCTTGCTATGTCGGTTTGCACGACTAGATCTGGTATGTTTACAGCTCAACATTTTATGAAGCAAAGTCCATTACAATAATTTTATAATGAAATATTTAGAAAAATTAATTACCATTCTAATTTTAACTACCAATATATCTTGCTCTCTTGAATCAATAAGGCCAACCAAGAATGCTATTAAAAATTTTAAAGATTCTGTAGCAAAAGGATCTCCTGATTTTCAGCAAGGATGGAGAGATGGTTGTGAAACTGGAATGTCAGCTGGAACAAACACCTTTTATCAAATGTTCTATAAAAATAATAAAATTGACGGATGGAAAGTCACTTCATCTTCAGATTATAAAACGGCTTGGACCACAGCTTTTTGGTTTTGCGTTCATTCTGATTATGTTGATGGTAAAAGCTCTATTTACGGATCTTTATTCAAAGGATATCAATGATATGATAAAAAAAATATTGGCGTTAGCTATTATTATATCGTTATCTGACTGCAGATGGTTTAGCGGATCTGGCGGAACATTTTTAAGTGGTACAACAATTAAAATTCCAGATGGAACACCCAAATTTAAAAAAGGTTTTAAAGATGGCTGCGGAACCGTTTTATATACTCGTGGTAATATTTATTACAGAACTTTCTATAATCACGATTATGATCCAAAATTAATTAGCGATTCTGAATATAACTTCGGTTATAAACGGGGATATGGTTATTGCTTTCAATATATTGTTGGTGGTATTGGAAGCTTTGATACATTCATCGTTCCCAAAGAATATACTGCGTTTGATATGGGAGCTGGAAATTTAAATGGTACTTGGAATTATGGCAATCTAGATTGGGGAATTGGATCCGGAGGAAATGCAGCAGACAATGGATTAGGCGGCGTATTTGGTGCCATGAATAAAAACGCTCTTGGTTCTCACTTTTTATGGGGAACCCCTAATACCGGACAAATATTTGGAGCGGGAAGTCAAGGTCAGTATGGCTTATATTAAAAATATAAAAAAAATAAAATTTTATTCTCTTTTTTTATTCATACTAATATCAGCTTGTGGACCTTATTGGTATAAACCTTATGGAAGATTATTTACACGCACACCCAAAGGTGGCTCTCCCGGTTTTAATTTAGGATGGAAACATGGTTGCGAATCAGGACTCGCAACTCAATTTGGAGGTGCTTTTTATATGGCATTTTATTCTTGGCATAAGGATCCAGACATTATTAGTTCTAATCCAAATATAGATAAAATAAAAAATAGATATAAAGATGAACTCAGAAATGTTAACTGGAATAATTTTGCTGAAGTAAGTAGTAATTTAAGAGATTATAATAGCTCTTTTGGACTTTCTTATACTTATTGTCGTCACTCTGCACTGGGAATGCTTCAAACCGCAGGAATGAACCCAACACTAGCATCTGATGACCCAAGATTTAATCCTGGAGCACATAATTTAGGCAGCTTATACAAAATTGATGGTAAGGGCGATTCAAGATTACAGCTATGGTAAAAATTATTGCTTTACCAAATAAAACAAAATAAGCTTTTTTGGCCTTTATTTTTAGGTTATTCATATAGATATTTACACCAATTCATCAAGATTTATGCTATTAAAAATAGTTTTATTGCTTCCTCTAATTGCCGCAATAACTTCTGGAATTTTTTATAAATTTGTTTCTGACAAATTTGCTCAAATCTTTAACTCTTCACTTCTGGTAATTACCGCTCTAATTTCATTATATTTATTTTTCGATATTGGCTTACAAAATAAATCGGAAGTTATTTATTTATTTGACTGGATAAGCTCTGGAAATTTATCTTCATCTTGGTCACTTAAAATTGATAGTTTAACTTCTATTATGTTAGTGGTTGTAACTTCGGTTTCTTGTTTAGTCCATATCTATTCAATCGGTTATATGAGCGAAGATAAATCTATACCTAGATTTATGTCTTATCTTTCACTCTTTACTTTTTTTATGTTGATCTTAGTAACTGCTGATAATTTTTTACAATTATTTGTTGGTTGGGAAGGGGTTGGTTTAGCTTCTTATCTATTAATTGGTTTTTGGTACAAAAAACCCTCAGCCAATGCAGCTGCTATGAAAGCTTTCATTGTAAATAGAGTTGGAGATTTTGGTTTAATTGTTGCTATTGCTTTCATATTTTTAACTTTTAAATCAGTAAAATTTGCTGATGTGTTTGCTAATGTACCTTGTCATCTAGGTGATATGTTTACCATTTTTGGATATCAATTTAGTACCATTACTGCTATTTGCATCCTATTGTTTATTGGTGCCATGGGTAAATCAGCACAAATTGGTTTGCATACTTGGCTTCCTGATGCCATGGAAGGCCCTACTCCGGTTTCCGCCTTGATTCACGCCGCAACTATGGTTACTGCGGGAGTATTTTTGGTGGCTAGATGTTCACCAATTTTTGAACATTCTGAAGTTGCTTTAAACATGATAACAATAGTTGGGGGGATCACAGCCATATTTGCAGCTACTATTGCCGTTACGCAAAATGACATTAAAAAAGTTATAGCCTATTCTACCTGTAGCCAATTGGGTTATATGTTCTTTGCTTGCGGTGTTGGCGCTTATTCTGCCGGAATATTTCATTTGACAACTCATGCTTTCTTTAAAGCCCTTCTTTTTCTTGGAGCTGGTAGCGTAATTCATGCTATGCATCACGAACAGGATATTAGAAAAATGGGCGGAATCTTTAAAAAAATTCCTTTTACTTATGGTATTTTTTGGATAGGAACCCTTGCTATTATTGGATTCCCACCTTTTGCTGGATTTTATTCCAAAGATGTTATTCTAGAAGCGGCCTATATGTCTGAAAGTCATTTTGGAAAGTTTGCTTTTGGCCTTGGTATTACTGCCGCTTTTTTAACTGCCTTCTATTCATTTCGATTATTATTTTTAGTATTCCATGGCAAAACCAGATCTGATCATCATACTTTTGATCATGCTCATGAAGCACCTAAGGTAATGTTAATTCCACTCTTAATTCTGGCAATAGGATCAATTTTTGCGGGATTTATTGGGCATGATTTATTCAACATGGTAAGTCAGGAAGAAAATTTCTTTAGAAATGCTATTTTTATTAAACCGGAAAATCATCTATTAGAAGAAATTCATCATGCCCCATTATTAGTTAAATTCGCCCCACTTATAGTTGGTTTTGTGGCAATAATTTTAGCTTATATTATTTATCTGGTTAAACCATCTCTGCCATCACTTTTAGCCAAAAATTTAAAACCTCTTTATAACTTATCATTTAATAAATGGTATTTTGATGAACTTTATGAAATAGTTTTTGTTAAACCAGTTAAGACTTTAGGGTTAAATCTATGGAAATTTTGGGATGTAAAAATAGTTGATGGATTTGGACCAAATGGTGTTGCTGCTCTATGTAAAAACTTCTCTACCAAAATCAGTAAATTGCAAACAGGATATATCTATAATTATTGTACAGCGATAGTACTGGGATTAGTTTTTTTTGCAGGATATTTGATCTTGAGTTTTTCTCAATAATAAAAATATAAAAATTTTTATTATTGAGATCATTTAAAGGATATTTGATTTTTTATTTGCCAGCTCTATCAATAGCTTCTTTAATAATTTCTTTAGCTTTAGCCGCATCTTCAAAGCCAGTTACTTTTACCCATTTACCTTTTTCTAAATCCTTATAATGCTCAAAGAAATGTTTAATTTTATTAATTAAAATTTCCGGCAATTCTTTATATGATTCGATTGATTCATATTGTGAATTTAATTTTTTAGCTGGAACTGCAAGAATTTTTTCATCCATTCCTTTCTCATCTTCCATAATTAAAACTCCAATTGGTTTTACAGCAATAACCGCACCAGGAACTACTGGAAAATCACTAATAACCAATACATCCGCTGGATCACCATCATCTGATAAAGTGTTTGGAATAAAACCATAATTACATGGATAGTACATTGGTGTCGCAATAAAACGATCAACAAAAATTGCGCCACTTTCTTTATCTAGTTCATACTTTACCGGATCGGCATTCATTGGAACTTCAATAATAACATTAACTTGGTTTGGGGCATTTTCGCCAATAGAAATTTTTTCAATATTCATAAAATTGATAATAAATTAAAAAATAAAATTTTAAATTAAACTTAAGATTGTTTTACAACCTATTTTAAACCTCTAAAATGCAAGATCCGCCTTGACCGCCACCAATACATATGGTAGCTAAACCACGATTCTTACCCTTTCTTTTTAATTCTCTAAGTAAATGAATTATAATTCTAGCGCCACTCATTCCAACCGGATGTCCAAGAGCAATACCCCCACCATTTACATTTAAAATATTTTTATCAATTTCTCCTAAAGCCTTATCCTTTTTAAGATGCTTCTTAGCAAATTCATCGGAAACGAAAGCACGTTGACAACCAATCACTTGAGCAGCAAAAGCCTCATTAATTTCGATTAATTCTATATCAGCGAGTGATAGACCTGTTTTATCAAAAAGTTTTGAAGTGGCAAAAACTGGTCCCAATCCCATTCTTGCTGGATCTAATCCAGCATAAGCAAATTCTCTTAAATATCCCAAAACTTCCAAGCCCAACTCTTTTGCTTTTGATTCTTTCATAACAATCATAGCGCAAGCAGCATCAGTAATTTGTGATGAATTACCAACCGTAACTGTTCCTGTATTTTTTTCAAAAAATGGTTTTAATTTAGCTAAAGATTCTATGGTTTGACCCTTTCTAACTCCTTCGTCTTCTTCAATCATTTTACCGTTTTTTGGATCATTATTATGAATAGGAACAATTTCATCCTTAAATATTCCAGCATTTATAGCCTTTTCAGCCTTATTATGACTTTCTAAAGAAAATTGATCCTGCTCTTCTCGCGTAATCTTAAAATCTTTAGCCACAACTTCAGCTGTACAACCCATAATTAAACCAGAGATTGGATCTGTTAATCCTTGCTGAATTCCAACTATTGGAGTTAAAAAACTTGGTCTAAATTTAGCAATAGAAGCTAATTTTTGACCAATAGTCTTAGCTTTAAATAAACTGGAAAAAAGACCAGTCATTTTTTTATTGAATAAAAGTGGAATATTACTCATCGACTCAGTACCACCAACTAAAACAATTTCAGCTTCTCCAGCCCATATTTTAGAAGCAGCAGTAGTAACCGCTTCCATACCGGAAGCGCAATTGCGATGAACAGTATAAGCAGGAATTTTTTCTGGCAAACCGGCTTTTAAAGTAATAACTCTGGCGATATTTGCTGCATTTCCTGGATTTGCTACATTGCCAAAAATAACTTCATCTATTTTATCAACGTCTATTTTGGTTCTAATTACTAATTCCTTAACTAATTTAGCTGCCAAATCATCAGCCGATAAATTTCTAAGTGAACCACCAGCTTTTCCCATAGGAGTTCTGATTCCGCCAATAATTGCGATTCTTTCTTTCATAATTAATTTATTTACTTAATTTATATTAGAGATATCAACTGATCTTAGTATTAGCAATTTTAATTTAAAGTAAAATGATCGATAAAAACATTAGTGAATTCGCCAATAATCTAGCCGATATTGCTTCAGAAATTACTAAAAAATACTTTCGTAAATATTTTGCTGAAGAAAACAAAAGTAACGATACACCCGTTACAATTGCTGATAGAGAAATAGAAAGTTCCATTCGAGATGCTATTATTAAAAAATTTCCAGATCATGGAATAGTTGGTGAAGAATACGGATTAATTAATGAAAATGCTGATTATAAATGGGTAATTGATCCAATTGATGGCACTGTATCATTTGTAATTGGAAGACCTATTTTTGGCAATTTAATTGCCCTTTCATATCAAAATAAACCAATATTAGGAATTATAAATCAGCCGATAACCAACGAGAGATGGATAGGAATAGTTGATGAGGAAAGTAAATTAAATAATAAAATTATAAAAACTAGAAAATGCAATAATATTGAAGATGCCGTATTATGCACAACCTCTCCTGTTTTTTTTAAAGGAAAAGATTTGGAAGTATTTAAATCAATAACTACAAAAACCAAATATCAAAACCAGGGAGGAGCTATATACGGTGGAGATTGTTACTTATTTGGATTACTAGCAATGGGATCAATTGATATTATTATCGAATCCGGTTTAAATAATTATGATTTTATGGCCTTATCTCCAATTATTGAATCAGCAGGTGGAATTATAACTGATTGGAAAGGAAAGAATCTAGATTTAAATTCCGATGGTCGGATTATTGCCTGTGGTGACAAAAAAATGTACGAAAAAATTCTAAAAATTATTGAAAATACCTAAAAAATTACCAGCCAATTTAATTGACTGGTAATTTTTTAAAAAAATCTATTCTGGTCTTAAATTACCAGCAGCTTTTTTACCTTTGTTATCTTCGATATCATAACC
>CAMDAI010000015.1 GCA_945888585.1 Rickettsia typhi
ACCATACAGTCCTGACTTCAATCCAATTGAGCAGAAATGGGGACATGTGAAAAATGCTGTTAAAAAGATCAGAAATGAATTCCAAGATTTTAACGAATGTTTAGAGAATGTTTTAGTAGGAGTATAGATTCTTAGTTTGGTATAGTAAAAGAAAAAGATGTTTTAAAAACTGAATTAGCACTTCTAAAAGCAATTCCTAAAAAATGGCGGCAACATGTTCATCACTGGCTAATTCTGCATGGAAGATATGTATGTGTTGCTAGAAAGGGTAGTAGATTAAGATTAATATTAATCACGACCTTTTTTATAACTGCATTTAATTAAACATATTTATTACTTGATCAATTATAACTTCTTTTTTCTCGCCAGTTTTACGATTTTTAACTTCAGCAATTCCTGCCGCTACACCTTTAGGACCAATAATGATTTGATTAGGAATTCCAATTAAATCCATATTGGCAAATTTTTGACCAGCACCAGCCTTAGTATCTTCATATAAAACTTCAATATTTTTGCTAAGCAATTTTTGATAAAGTTCTTCACAAATCTTGTTACAATTTTCATCACCAGATTTTAAATTGATTATAACTGTTTGGAATGGAGCTACTGATTCAGGCCAAATAATACCATTTTGATCATGACTGGCTTCAATTATAGCAGCAACCAATCTGGATACACCAATTCCATAAGAACCCATTTGAGGAATGACTTCCTTGCTATTTTGATCAAGAACTTTCGCTTTAAGAGCTTTAGAATATTTATCACCAAAATAGAAAATATGGCCAATCTCAATGCCACGTTTTGATGCCAGATTTTCTGGCAATACCGGACAATTATTAGAATCATGCATTTCATCAGCAGCTGTATATAAAGACTGAAGGGCCTTGATGTCAATTTCATCTCTCTTTCTAATTTCATCAAATTTTTTATCGTAGAAAATTTCACTTTCTCCAGTCTCAGCCAGCACATGAAATTCATGACTTAAATCACCACCAATTGCCCCAGTATTAGCTTTAACAGCCATAGCATCCAAACCTAATTTTTTGAAAATTCTAAAATAAGTTTCATACATTAAATCATAAGATTTTTTAGCTGATTCGTAATCTAAATCAAAAGAATAACCATCTTTCATTAAGAATTCTCTACCGCGCATTACACCAAAACGAGGACGAATTTCATCACGGAATTTCCATTGAATTTGATAGAAATTTTTAGGTAAATCCTTGTAGCTATTAATATTTTTTCTAAAAACATCAGTAATAATTTCTTCGTGAGTTGGTCCATAAAGCATATCACGATCATGTCGATCTTTAATGCGCAACATTTCTTTACCATAATCATCATAACGGCCCGATTCAATCCATAATTCCGCTGGCTGAATTGTTGGCATTAAAACTTCTAGACAACCAACTTTATCCATCTCAAAGCGAATAATGTCAGAAATTTTATTTAAAACTTTTAAGCCCAAAGGTAGCCAGGTATAAATTCCGGAATTAATTTGACGAATCATTCCTGATCTAATCATTAACTGATGTGAAACGATTTTAGCATCAACCGGATTTTCTTTTAAAGTAGGAGCAAAATAATTGGAAAAACGCATATTACAATTTAATTAATTGATTAGTTTTGGTTTCAACTGATTCTTCTAATTTAGCCATAAATTCTTTTTTATCAAGACCGGGATTAATCGGTGGCAAAAACTCTAAAACTATTGTACCGGATTTTTTATTTTTTTTATTCCAATATACTCCAGAATTAAGTGCTGCCGGAACTACGAAACAATTAGCTGTATTATAGATAGCTACAATTCCTGATTGATATGGATACTCTTTTGTATTGGAACCAATTGGAGTTCTTGTTCCTTGAGGAAAAATTATAATAGTTTGTTTATTTTCTATATATTTTTTTGATTGGACCAACATACTCTTTAAGGCTTTGGAACCGCCATTTCTATCAACCACAATTCCACTCATAACTCTTAAATACCAACCATAGAAAGGAATTTTTAAAAGTTCTTTTTTAAAAGCATAAACCGGACGATTAAAAACCAAATGCATTATAATAGTTTCCCACATTGATTGGTGTTTACAGGCAACAATAAATCCATCATTTTTTGGCAAATTTTCTAAGCCACGAACTTCATATTTAATTCCGCATAATTTATTTAAAACCCAGATAGAAAGACGTGCCCAATTTTTTGCACCTTGATCAGCAAGCTTGGAATTCTTATTAATGAAAGAAGGTGAATAAATAATAGGAATTATAACGCCCCATAGACAAATAAAGATATCGTATAAAAAAGAATTGATACGTTTCATTGCTTTGATTTCTATAAGAAATGGTGCCGAATGTCGGGTTCGAACTGACGACCTACCGCTTACAAGGCGGTTGCTCTACCACTGAGCTAATTCGGCATGAAGTGGGGATAATATTTAAATATATAAAAAAATCAAATGAAAATAATAGATAACTTTACCAATAACAATTATTACAAGAAATTTTTTGAAGTTTGATCTTAGGAAGCCAGCCAATAAAGATAAGGGATTTCCCAGAATTTTAAGTGATGAAAATAATAACATCCAAATCACATATTTATTCCATTTTATTTCCGCTTCCTCAATTTGGGTTTTATATTTAATTAAGATTTTAGTTTTTTGTAAAAAGATAAGTTTTTGGCCAATTTCCCAATTAATTATTGAACCTAAAATGCTGGAAATTGAAACAATAATAAAAATTAAATAATTGTTATAAAGGCCAGAAATAGACATAACATGAACTGCCGTTTCAGTTCTAATTGGCAATATTACTGAGGAAATTAAGCTATCAAAAAATAAAAATAGATAGTTTTCCAAATTATTTTCCACCAATAAAGAAATATTTAAAACCAGCTTTTCTTACTTTATTTGGATCTAACATATTTCTTAAATCAATAATTATTTGATTTTTAGATAATTTACTTAAGTCAAGATTCTTAAATTCATCCCACTCAGTAGCAATTACAATAGCATCAGCTTCTTTAACAGCTTCATAAGAATTATTAAAATAAAAAATATTAGGATTTTGACCTAATTCTTTTTTAGTATTTTCTACCGCTTCCTTATCATAGGTTTTAACTTTTGCACCTAATTTTGCTAGTTCACGCACAATTATCAAAGCAGGACTATATCTAATATCATCAGTATTTCCCTTAAAGGCCAATCCTAAAATTGCAATAGTTTTATCTTTTACATCACCATCACAAATAGTAACAATTTTTTTTACCATGTTTAACTTTCTGACATCATTAGATTTAATTACCGCCTGAATTACTGATAAATCACTACTATTTTTCTTGGCAATATTTTCTAATGCCAAAATATCTTTAGGAAAACAAGATCCGCCAAAACCTGGCCCTGGATTTAAGAATTTTTCACCAATTCTAGAGTCAGTACCTATACCAATACTTAGCTTTTTAACATCAGCACCGGTTTTTTCACATAAATCTGCCATTTCATTAATAAAGGCAATTTTGGTAGCCAAAAAAGAATTAGCAGCATATTTAATTAACTCCGCAGTTGGAATATCAGTAAAAATTAATGACGCACCTTGACTAGTTAGCGGATCATAAATTTCATCCATAATTTTTTTAGATCTATCATCATTTACACCAGCAATAATACGATCTGGCTCCATAAAATCATTAATAGCCATGCCTTCACGCAAAAATTCTGGGTTAGAAGCTACTGAAAATTCTAAATTTGAGTTATTTTTTTTAATAAGCTCTGCGATTTCCCCACCAGTTCCAACCGGAACGGTAGATTTTGTTACAATTAATTTGTAGCCAGTAGCATATTGAGCAATTTCAGTAGCAACCTCATAAACAAAAGACAAATCAGCACTGCCATCAATTTCATTTTGAGGAGTTCCAACCGCTATAAACAGAACTTCTGCAGAATTTATAACTTCTGATAAATTATTAGAAAAAGTGATTTTTTTATTTTTAACTGCTTCAGTTAGAATTTCTTTTAAACCGGGCTCATAGATTGGAATTTCGCCATTTTTTAACTTAGAAATTTTATTCTGATCATGATCAACACAAATTACCTCATGACCAATTTTAGCAAAACACACTCCTGAAACTAACCCAACATAACCAGTTCCAACTACAATGATTTTCATAATTAAATAAGTTTCATTAAATTTTCTTCGAGTTTTTTAATATCAACAATGATATCAACTAAATGTATGGTCTCTTTTTGGTTTATTGCCTCACAATCTTGACGTAAATATTTTATATTCATTCTTTCAACCATTTCAGCAAAACAAGTTTTGGACCATTCTTTATTAACTAACTCAAATAAAATTCCATTCTCAGACATAAACATTGTATTAGTTATTCCAGCTCCATGAGGCGATATGATAATTTTTGCTTTATTTGCAATTGAAATCTGCTCTAAAAAACTATAATTTTCCATGTAAACCGTTTTAAAACCATACTTAACCAGAAGCATTTCTAATTCTGCTTCATTGGCAACTTTTCTAACAGTATTTTTTTTAGGATCACTTCTGCTAATATAAATCTTTTCACCAAAATCCAATTTTAACTCATTTTCAAAATGAGAAATTATACGATCTCTTAGTAAAGAAAATTCTAGAAAATCATAATATCCTAGAGTAGCAATATTAATGCATGGAATAAAATTAAGATTTACAACTTTTAAATGTGATTTTTTATTGATAAAAATCAAATCTTTAGGATAAATTCCAAAAACCTCTAGTGAATTCTTAACAAAATCAATTTTTAAATAAGATTTTGGCAAAACTAAAGTGGCTTGTGGATGATTTTTTTGTAAAATTAATAATTTAGTTAAAGCCTCCCATAACCAATGACAATAGTTTTTTGACCATTCATCAGTTATTAAAATATAATCTTTTTTAGAAGAAAAATTAAGAGTTGGAAAAATATATTTTAGTAAAAATTTTATTTTTTTATATTTTTTATAAGCAACTTCGTTAACTATAGATTGTTTAACTACACTCCAATTCTTTAGAACAACGCTATTATTGGCTATTATGGCATTTTTAATATTAATTTCTGTAAAAAAATCAGTCATATTTTTATTATCTTTTCAAAATATATTATGGTCTTTTTTAAGCCATCTTCTAATTTAATTTTAGGATCAAAATTGATAAGATTTTTAGCTTTTTCAATATTAGGTTTGCGTTGCATTGGATCATTTTGCGGAAATGGCTTAAAGATGAGTTTTGATTTAGAATTAGTTAATTTAATAACCATTTCAGCCAATTCCAACATAGTAAATTCACCAGGATTCCCTAGGTTAATTGGACCCATAGCAGTTTTTTCATTCATGAAAGTAATAATTCCATCAATCAAATCATCAACATAACAAAATGATCTGGTTTGTTTGCCATCACCATAGATAGTAATATCCTCACTCTTTAATGCTTGAACAATAAAATTAGAAACTACTCTGCCATCATTAACCGACATTCTTGGACCATAAGTATTAAAAATTCTAACTAATTTTATATCAATTCCGTATTGGCGATTATAGTCAGAAAATAGGGTCTCGGCTACTCTTTTTCCTTCATCATAACAAGATCTAACGCCAATTGTATTAACATTACCAAAATATTCTTCAATTTGTGGATGAACTAAAGGATCGCCATAAACTTCGGAAGTAGAGGCTTGAATGATTTTAGCTTTTACATCTCTAGCCAATTCCAGCATGTTTATTGCTCCCATTACGCAGGTTTTAATAGTATGAACTGGATTATGTTGATAGTGAACTGGGGAGGCCGGACAAGCAAAATTATAAATTTCATCAACCTCAATATGCATGGGGTAAATTACATCATGCCTAATTGCTTCAAACCTAGAATTATCAAGCAGATGAGAAATATTTTGCCTTGAGCCAGAAAAATAATTATCTAAACAAATTACTTCATTACCCTCGGCCAATAATCTCTCACATAAATAAGAGCCAAGAAAACCAGCCCCGCCGGTAACTAATATTTTTTTCATAGTTATCGTAAATTAAATCGGAAGATTAATAATGACACGTAGGCCGCCAAGTGGACAATCATCAATCTCAACTCTGCCACCATGGGATTTCACTACATCCATCACAATTGATAGGCCAAGACCGGCACCAGTTTTATCAAGATTTCTAGAATTGTCAATTCGATAAAAAGGTTTAAAAATATTTTCCCTTTCTGGCTTGGGCACACCAGGACCATCATCATCTACAATAATTTTTAATCTTTCGTTAGTAACAAAAGAAGTAATCATAACCTTATTTGCATGACTAAAAGCATTATCAACTAAATTACGCACTGCTCTTTGAAGATTACTACGCTTAACTTCTATTTCTAACAAACTATCTAGTTCTAATTTTTGAACAATTTCTTTACCAATTTTTTTATAATAAAGCACAATTCTTTCCAAAAAATCTTTAATTTTAGTAGCTTTAGTGCCTTCTCTACTGCCACCTCTAGCAAAATCTAAATATTCATTAACCATTTTTTCCATATCAGAAATATCAATTTTTAACTCATCTTTTTCTTCTGATTCAGGCATCATCTCCAACTGTAATTTCATTCTGGTTAGCGGCGTTCTCAAATCATGAGATACAGCGGAAAGCATGTCAGTTCTTTGTGAAATTTGCCTGGCAATTCTTTCTTTCATTTTAATAAAAGAAATTCCAACCGATCTAATTTCATCAGCTCCTGATGGTTTAAAATCTGGAACATTTTGACCTCTACCAAATTTCTCAGCAGCAATACTTAAGCCTTTGATTGATCTAATTTGATTTTTTAAGAAAATAATAGCAATTATTGACATCAATAATGAAGTGGTAATCATCCATAAAGTAAAGACTGTTTTAGTTGAACTGGTGATTCTTTTGATTGGAATTTCATAGGACAACACCCCATCTTTTAACTGCACATCTACAACTAAATAATCATTACGAAAGGGATGATTATAAATGGCAAATGGTGTAAACCCATAATTTTTAAGTTCTATTTTAAAACGATTTAAAGGATCGACAATAGGAAGTGGATTAAAAAAACCTAAGATTTTTTTAGGTTTATAATTATCCTTAGAAATTTTAGCTTTTTTACTCAACTTTTTGCCATAGCGAAAAGAGAATCTCATATCAATATTTTCTGAGAATTCTTTAAACAATTTTTGATTTTCAGCTATATGTACTGTTTTCTTAACAAAAAGCATTTCACCCAAAACACCTCTAGCCATGTGTTTACTAATTGCATCAATGTGACTGTAATAAAATACATAAATAGCCACTGCTTGAGCTATAAGAGTAGGAATGGTAATAATAAGCAAAAACCTTCCGAACAGAGATTTAGGAATAAATCTTTTAAAAAACATTTGGATTAAATAGCAATTACGATTGACTAACTTGATCTAGTATAATATCTCTATTTAAATATTCTAGTAAACCAAATTACGTAACCAAAATGCTAACGGAGTTAAACTATAGAAGCTCTGAAATTCATCAAAAACTTCAGCAGACAAAGCAAACTGATACCAAACTTCGTCACAATTGGTCTCGGGAAGAAGTTATGGAATTATTTGCTTTACCTTTTAATGATTTAATTTTTAAAGCGGCAACAATTCATAGAGAATATCACAATCCTAATCAGGTACAAATTAGTACTTTACTTAGTATTAAAACTGGCTCTTGTCCGGAAGATTGCAAATATTGTCCCCAATCTGCCCACTATAATACTGGCTTAAAAAAAGAGCCTTTTATGGAAATTGATAAAGTTGTAGAAGCCGCTATTGCTGCCAAAGCAGCTGGTGCTAGCCGTTTTTGCATGGGCGCAGCTTGGAGAAATTTGCATGATCGAGATTTAGAAAAGGTCTGTAATATGGTTGAAGAAGTTAAAAAACTTGGGCTAGAAACCTGTGTAACGCTTGGAATGATCAATAAAGATCAAAGTCAGAAGCTTAAAAATGCTGGTCTGGACTATTATAATCATAATATCGACACTTCTCCAGAATATTACAAAGAAATTATCTCAACTAGAAGTTTTGAAGATCGCCTAAGTACTTTACAAAATATTCGGGAGGCTGGAATTAATACCTGCTGTGGTGGTATTGTTGGAATGGGTGAAGAACAATCAGATCGCGCCATGATGTTGGTAACTTTAGCTAACTTACCAGAACATCCAGGCTCAGTACCAATTAATAAATTAGTAAAAGTTAAGGGAACTCCATTAGAAAATGCTGGCACAGTTGATGATTTTGAATTTATTAAAACCATTGCAATTGCCAGAATTATGATGCCAAAATCTTTTGTTAGATTATCGGCCGGAAGAGAAGAAATGTCTAATCAAACTCAAGCTTTATGTTTTTTAGCTGGTGCCAACTCAATTTTTTATGGAGAAAAATTGCTAACTACTAAAAATCCCGAAGGTGAAAAAGATTTAAAATTATTTACTAAATTAGGAATTACATCAATTTAATAACAAAATTAATTAAGATAATTATATGACTACTCACAACATTGAAAATACATTGAAAAAAATTGGGATTGAAATTCCAGAAGCTCTAACTCCTGTAGCCAACTATATTGGTTTTGTTAAATCTTGTACTCAAGTTTTCATTTCCGGTCAATTACCAATCGAAAATGGCCAAGTAAAATATATAGGAAAAGTTGGTGATAATATTTCTATTGAAGATGCTAAAAAGGCTGCCAGACTTTGCGCTATTAATTTGGTTTCTCAATTAAAAGTTGCTTGCGGAGGAGATTTGGATCGCGTTAGAAAATGTGTAAAATTAGGAATTTTTGTTAATGCGACACCTGATTTTACCGATCATCCAGCAGTAGGAAATGGGGCGAGTGATTTAATGGTAGAAATTTTTGGTGAAAAAGGAAAACATGCTAGATTTGCAATGGGAGCCGGATCACTACCAAGAGGTGTAGCAGTTGAAATTGACGCTATTTTTGAAATTGACGATTACAGTTAATCCTATTTTCAACAAATTAATCATTTGAAATCATGTCATTACAACCTTTTCATCTGGCAATTCCAGTTAATGATTTAGAAAAAGCTCGTGAGTTTTATGGTAATTTTCTTGGGTTTGAAGAGGGCAGATCATCAGAAAATTGGATTGACTGGAATTTCTTTGGTCATCAACTTGTGACTCATTTGAAAGAAGATAGCCAAAGCAAACCGGCAGCAATTAATTCAGTTGATAATCATGATGTTCCAGTTCCACATTTCGGAGTAGTTCTTGATTGGAATCAATGGCATGAATTTGCTGATAAACTAAAAGACAATAACATTAAATTTGTTATTGAACCATATATTAGATTTAAGGGCAAGATTGGTGAACAAGCAACTATGTTTTTTCTAGACCCAAGCGGTAATGCTTTGGAATTCAAATCTTTCCAAGATATTTCACAATTATTTGCTAAGTAGTAAAATGATATTAAAAATTTTACTCAAAATCTGGCCAGCCTTAGTTCCCTTAATTCTCTACTTATTTTGGATTTATGTAATTGATAGAATTATTTTAAAAAAACTTAAAAAATCTAAAATTATTAATGCTGAATTTGAAGAAGTTAGACAAAATAAAATTATTAATCCGTTTTCTTTAAAAAATTATCGTTTTATTTTTACTATTTATCTAAGCCTTATTTTACTTATTATCTCCTTCTTATTTTTAGCGGTACGCACTCCTAACATTGAGAATGGCAAATATATTCCAGCAAAAATTAAAGATGGAAAAGTTATTTCGGGAAAAATAATTGAATAATTGTTGTAGTAATTAAATTTGTGGCAAATTTATTAAATGATCATTTTGCCAAACTGTGGATGCTGTTTTGGCAGACATATTTCCACCCGACAGAATTACTAAAATTTTTGGGTTATAATTTTTATTCTGCTTTTTTAGTTCTTTTAAAAATTGATAACATCCAGCCATTGCAAGTGCAGAAGTTGGCTCAATTGAAATCTTTAAAAGAGATGTAATCCATTGCGTCCAGTAAATTATATCATTTTCTGTAATTTCGTAAATACCATCTAATTTCATAACATATGGAAATGTTGCATCAGATATATTTAATGTTCTGGTTCCATCAGCAATAGTATTAGGGCTTTCATCAAAACGATATAATGTTTTGGTTTTAAATGTAATAGCTGCATCATTAGCAATTAAGGGCTCGACGGCGAAAATCTTTGGTTTATTTTTTAAATTTTGACAGGCCAGATAGGTTCCGGCGATTAATCCACCACCTCCACAAGGAGCAAAAACAGCATCAATTTCTTCAATTTCCTCTAAGGCTTCTAGACAAGAGGTTCCTTGACCACATAGAATCTCATCATCATTAGAAGAATGAACAAAAAAATATCCTTCTTCAACCTTTTTCTTGGCAAATATTTCTGTATCTTTTTTATTCTCCGTTAGAAAAACATTAGCTCCATGATTTTTTGTTGCTTGAATTTTATATTGAGAAGCTTTCTTCTCCATATAAATAATGTTATCTTGAATTCCAAAAATTTTTACTAAATTAGCAACGGCTTGAGCATGATTTCCTGAACTTACTGCTACAATTTTTTCAGGAAATTTTTTGTATTTCTCTTGATAGGAAAGAATTTTATTAGCAGCACCTCTTATTTTAAAAGAGCCAGTTTTCTGAAAATTTTCTGCTTTAAAATAAATTCTTGCTCCTAATTTCTCATTTAAAAACTCATTAGTTAAAATAGGAGTCTTGATAACATGATTTCTGATTCTTTTTTCAGATTTGCAAATATCATCAAAAGATAAAATTGAATTATTTGATTTCATAAATTAAGAAATAATTATGGTGGGCTTGGGCGGATTTGAACCGCCGACCTACTGATTAAGAGTCAGCTGCTCTACCAACTGAGCTACAAGCCCTAATTAAAGTTCACGATGCATAATATAAACATCAACCAAAGTTTTAAGCTGCTGATGTTGATAAGCTTTAGGAACAGTTCCAATAATTTTAAAACCAAGAGACTGCCAAAGACTTACAGCTACTTTATTGGAAGAAACTACGAAATTAAATTGAATAGCTTTATAACCAAGACTCTTGGCTAATTCTAGAGAATGTTGTCCGAGTTTTTTACCAATTCCATTTCCTCTAACATTTTCATCAACAATATAGCTAGCATTGGCAATGTGAGAGCCTAAATCAATATGATTATTACGTAATGAATATGCTCCAACTACTTTACCACCTAATTCCCCAACAAAAGTTGGAATAGAATTTTTAATCCATTTTATATAAATTTCTTCTTTAGTAGTATCCGGACGATTAACGTAACTATCTCCTCTTTTAATTATATTTGAAAAAATTTTATAAATTTCTTCAAAATCTTTTGCTTCAACTGGTCTTATAATAATTTCTGAATTCATTTTATAAGTTCTTTATTTCAAGCTTTGCTCTGCTGGAGCGGAGCATTTTCTTCCAGTTTGAGAACCAATTTTAATTTCTTTACCACTTTTTAAATCATCCAGAATTCTTATCATAATTTCAGGATTTAAATCTTCGTAATAATCATCATTGATTTGTACCATCGGAGCATTAACACAAGCTCCTAAACATTCAACTTCTTTAATGGTAAATAAACCATCTTCAGTTACTTGATCAAAATCAATACCCAATTTATTTTTGCAGGTTTTGATGATTTCTTCACTACCTCTAAGCATGCAAGGAGTAGTTCCACAAATTTGAATTAAATATTTACCTACTGGTTTTAAATTATACATGCTATAAAAGCTGGCTACTTCATAAACACGAATTGGGGCAATTTCTAGCAATTTAGCAATATGTTCAATTATATCTTTTGAAATATAATTACCATTTTGTCTTTGTGCCAAATCAAGGAGTGGCATCACCGCAGATTTCTTTCTTTCAGCCGGATATTTAGCAATAATTTTCTTAGATTTTTCAATATTTTCGAGGGTAAATGTAAAGGACATTTTATATGCTTAAAAATTTTTATTCTTTATAAAATCCGCTTTGAAGATCAGTTGTAAACTCTACAAGCCAAGAAATACCATAACCTGTGTTGTATTCTTTCTGATTACCTGATTTTTTGGAAATTACAATAATTTTGCCCGATAAGGCAGAAAAATCACCAGATCTATATTGAATCTGATTATATTCAGCAAACCAAAAATCACTTTCCTGATAACCATTATTTTTAAGATTAGTTACAAAATTTTCTTTTTCAGATTCATCAATCAATCTGGATTCTATATCACAAATTAAACAAAGTTTTCTAACCTGACCATTAATTGCAATTGAGGGTGATATGCCAAGCTTTTCCATATTATCCATGACTTCCTTGGCAACTAGGCAATCATTCCTCTTCATACCCTCTTCAACTCTTTTCAATGTTTCTTGTTTAGTCATATATTTTGTTGCCTTTTATCTAATATTTTTTGCCAAACTTGCTTATTTAAAATAGTAATTTGATCCCCCAACTTTTCTGCAACCTTTTCTCTTTTAGTTGTTGAAGCATCATATATGGAAGCAGTATCTACAATTGGCAAGTAAAAATCAATCAGATTTGTAATTCCCCGATAAAATCTTCTGGTTATATCAAGCTCAGGAATATTGTGTCCACCTGCTTTAACTCTATTTCCAACTCTTTCTCTAGCAAGTTCTGGAATATCCAGATAAAGAAAAACTAAATTCACTAAATAACCTTTTTTTCTAACTTCTTCTATTAAATCCAGATAGTTTTTGCCAGATAATGTGGTTTCAATGGCAAAACTTTTTTCTTGTGCAATTAAATCATTTATTCTTTTTAACATCAATCTGCCAGAATAGAGACTTACAGATTCTGGATTAAGAGGAGAAATTCCAGCTGCAATTTTATCCGCATTAACAAATTCATTAGTTTCCAAGAAATCTGGTAAAAGAGATTTGGCAGAAGTGGTTTTTCCGGCTCCATTAGGGCCAGCTATAATATGGAGTTCTTTATCTTCAGCCATAAATTAAATATAAAAACTAATCTAGTTTTTTCCAGATCCTCTTTTTAGCAATGGCAAATAAAATGGTTAGGATAGCTAAGAATATCATAACAGCAATACCCATTTTTTTACGCTGCTCCATTTCAGGTTCGGCAACAAATTGTAAGAAATTCACTACATCCATAGCCATCTGTTCTTTGGTTGCAACCGTCCCATCTTTATACTCAACTGTACCATCTTCAGCTAATGGAGGAGTCATACCGATTTGACGACCTTCAAAATA
>CAMDAI010000016.1 GCA_945888585.1 Rickettsia typhi
GAGCTGTTTCTGATACTGTTTTTGAATCGCCTTCTTTTGTTGCCGCTTCCAAGGTTTTATTTACTGATAATATAGTATCAGAAGTTCTTTTTAAGAAATTATCACGTTGAATTAAAAATTGCCTACCATTTATACCTTCTTTTTCAGTAATTTCTTTAATTGTTGAAAATATTTCATGATTATAAGCTGGATGATTCTTAAACTCACTTTCCGTTTCAGAAAATATTTTATTAAATTCATATGGAGAAATTTTAAGTAACTGAGAAAAATAGAATTTTGGAACGGAAATAAAATTTTTCATTGCTTGATCACTTAGTTTAGATAGCTTGACTATCTTGTTAAAAAATTTTAATACACAAATTTACTTAAACAAAATTATGAATAGAAAATATTTTTTTGCCAGCTTTTCTAAAAATTATGTTATTTTTGCTTTAATTGTCATATTAATTACCACCTCACTTGCTGGAATTGCAACTTACACTAACTTTAGAAACTATCACAAAAATAATAATCAAACTCTAAGCAAACAGGCTCTACAAATAAATGACATCATAAACGAATCATTTGCTTACATTAACCATATCAATATCTATATAGGAAAACAAATAGCAGAAAATGATACAAATAATCTCAATGTTATCTTAAACATTTTTAGAAAAAGTAGCGGCTTGACCAAAGACAATAATAAAAATGCTGAATTATTTTCCTGGAGCTCATTTGATTGGGTAAATCCAAATGGCTATCAAATTGTTAATAACATGATGGGTATTCATAAAAATCCTTTTGACATGAAAGAAAGAAAATATGTTAAAATCACTCCAAAAAATCCTTGGACACTACAAGTTTCATTTCCTGTTTTTGGCAATCCCAGTGAAACTTGGGTTATTCCGGTTGCTACTGGCATTGTAGATAAAAATAACAAATATTTAGGTAGTGTAGTGGTAGGCATTAACATTGCTGAATTTGCCGATAAAATTGAACAAAAATTAGTTGGAAAATCTAGTTTCATTGTGCTCGATCAAAATCTAAATATTATTCTACAGTCATCAGATAACAATCTTGATCCCAAAAATAATTTTCAAGATCAAATTTCTGATTTTAATTTTCTGAAAAATGATTCAGGAATTTTAGATAAGAAAATTAATGTAAATAACATTAGCTATTCTCATTACCAAAAAATAACTAATTATCCTTACATTGTTTTAACTGGTTTTAATCAAAATTTTTTAAATAAAGAATTTAATAATTCTGTTTTGCCCATCATACTGCAATTCACTTGCTTGTTAATATTTTTTTTAATTATGCTTTTTCTTTTTGAAACTAGGATGATTTTCTTTCTTGAAACCGAAAAAAAATTAAAGGAAGAAGCCGATAAAGCCCAACTTGCTAAATCTTCTCTTCTCAAAACTCTCTCCCATGATCTTAGAAATTATGTTTATGGCATGAATGGGATGTTAGAAATAATTTTAGAATCTAAAGTAAAAAATGATTTAAGCAAAGAAGAGGAAATAAATTATCTAAATGCGTTATCTAAAAGCTCTAAGGAGATGAGTCATTTTTTAGAAGATCTGCTTGATGCACAGCAAGCAGAAAGCGGTATTTTAAAATTAAATAAAATTGAAGATTGCGATCTAAAAGAAATAATCGAAAGAGTTACTTTATTTAATCAAAGCCAATCAACTAATAACAAAATTACTATTAAAACTTCATTTGATGAGAATTTACCTAAAATTAAATTTGATCAAAAAAGATTAAAACAAATATTAATGAATTTGGTTGATAATGCTCTTAAATATAGCAACTCCAATACAACAGTTGAAATTATTTGCCGCTATTTAAAAGATAATAATGAAGTTGCAATTTATATAAAAGATCAAGGCATTGGCATGACTGCAGAAGAAATAAAAATGGCACTTGCCGGAAATGGAACTGCAATTGAAAAAACCGGATTAAATAAAAATTTTAATTCCAATGGCATTGGACTTCTAACTGTAAAACAATTAATGGAAGCAGGCCAAGGAAGAATTAATATCACTTCTAAGAAAAACGAAGGAAGTATATTTGAGTTGGTTTTTAGAGTAATTTAATTTACTCATCATCACAATCTTTACTCTCGTCATCACGAGCGAAGCGAAGTGATCCAGCTACTTTCTGGATTGTTTCACCATAAATAGTTCGCAATGAAGGGTTTTTTATTTTTGTAAAGTACACCCTATCTGCCAATAGCAGATGCAATTTCACTTGCTGTTCCTTCCCGATGCTCTCTGATAATTGTTTTCCATCTACTTTCAGCTCGCATTCTTCTACTAACAATTCTATCTCTTACAAGTGACAGATTTTGTCTGGAATTAAATTTATCACGCCATTTATAATCAGGTCTTTTCGGAGAAATAACCGTTTTTGGTCTACCTTGTTTTGATTTATCTTTAGAGATAACTTTAGCATTATTAACTGCAATTTCTCGATTACGATCATGAATTCTTTTATGATGCATGATAATATTATCAACAAACATGCGGTAACGCCTTCTGGCAAGCTTTTTTCTTTGTGCTTTAGTTAAACCTTTTTTAGCAAAATTAAAAATTGAAAGAAAAGGACTAGAACCAGAAGCAACATTAAGAGCGACATCTCCAACTAAGGACATTGCTTTATTCATTGAAGTTGCATCGGTATAACGCATGAGATCAGAAATAGATTGGTCTATTAGAAGATAAAATTATAGAACTGCAATTTATAGTGTTCAATAGCTTTCAGGCAACAAGCTTAAAGAAGAAGCATCAACAATTTTTTTAATTTGGTTATTTTCTAAATATAAAAAATAACTACCATTTTCCTGCAATTCTAAATTATTAATTAAAAACTTATTTTTTAAACAATCCGGGAGTTGATATTTCTTGGTCATATTAATAATTATATCGGCATCACTTTTACAAATGAAATCAACTTTATTACGATTAATCAGAAGTAAAATTTTCTTCTCCTGCACTTGAATAAAACAGTTTAAATCACTGCACCAGTTGGAATTAAATTTAAATTTACTCTCACCAGTTTTTTGCATCCATTCTTTTTGCCTGATTGATAAATGATCAGATTTTTTTGAAAATATTAATTCATCTTTATAATCTAAAACCGCAAAATATTTTCTTTCTCCATCAATCAGCAAATTAGGTAATGGCGTTTTACAAGCCAGATAAATTCCAATAGTAATTGGCAAAATTGCCAACCATCGCCATTTTTGACACCACAAGCAAAACCACAATCCGCCAAATATCAGCAATCCAAATGATGATGCAGAAATCATACTAACTTTACTAACTGCATAAGGCAATCCAGCCACAAAATTAGCAATATCAATTACCAAACCAATTGTGTAAGACATCGGTATTAAAGCTAATTTTTCCAAACCAAGTGGCATTAAAAATAAACTTAAAAAACCAAGCGGCATGGTAGTAAAACTGGTAAGCGGAATTGCCAGTAAATTAGCCAAAACACTATAAGCAATAAAATTATTAAAATGATAAATTGATAGCGGAGCAATTACCAACTCAACTGCAATTGAAGAAATTATAATGCCAAACAAATAGAAAAATAATTTGAGATAAATTGGTCGATCTCGTGATCCTAATTCATATTTTCGAATAAAATTATAAGTAGTAATCAAAACCAGAATTGCCGCAAAAGAAAATTGAAAACTAACTGAAAAAATTACATTCGGACTAATAATTAAAATTATCAACGCTGCAAGCGCTACTCCACGATGCGGATTTGGCATACGGTCAATCATGATCGCCATAAAAATTAAACTAACCATGATAAATGATCTGATTGCTGGAACCGGCATTCCTGCAAGTAACAAATAAAACATTCCTGCTCCAATCGATATTAAAGCGGCAATTTTTTTAATGTTATAATTTAAAACTAAATAGGAATTTAAACTAAGAAGAAAACGTATTAAGAAGAAAAATATACCACAAGCCAAAGTTAAATGTAGACCGGAAATAGAAAGCAAATGTGCTAATCCAGAGTTTCTGATATTAACCATCAATTCTTTTGGAATATAATTTTGCAAACCAACTAAAAGTGCTACAGCCACACTCGCCTGATTATAATCTATTGCATCAAAAATTTTTCTGGCAATTTTTTGTCGTAAAAATTTTATATCATTATTAAATTCAAAATGCTGAGCTGGCTTAATTATCTTTATTTTACTGGCTGCATAACCTACAGCTCCAATGCCTTGAAAATAAAAGTCAAAAGCAGAATCATAACCGCCAATCATATTAATTTTTCTAAGCGGCTCTAACACAACTGCCACTTTAATTAAATCTCCAGCGCTAAGATTTTCATATTTAGTATTAACATTAATTATAATTTTACGAGGAGAAGCCTTATATTTATTACCATTCCACTCATTATCATCTGAATAAAAATTTTGAATGGAACGCTCAATTTCTTGGTAACCATCAAGATTCAAATAATTTTTAATAACTGTTTTATTATCTTTTTTATTTTTTGGTAATTTTTTCTTATGAGGTTTCTTTTTTTCCAAATTAATCGAGATCTGCTCTAACTCTTTATTTCCAGTATTTAATTCATTTTCTATTTCAGATTTTTTTCTTCTTTTTCTTTTAGGTTTTTTTATTTTTTCTGCAACTTTTTTTAATTTTTTAATTCCGATTTTTTTATTTTTATAAATTTTTTTCTTTTGAATTATCTTGGGATCACCAAATAATTCTTTATCAGCTCTATCAACCTGATATAAATCAAGATCTCTGATAGTAATTTTAGGAACGCTTCTTTTTAGAATCGGATTATAAAAATAAGAAACATCATCAATTCTGCCAATTGCTAGAGCATATAATTTATGTTTAATAATTGGAGTATAGGCTATTTTAGTGACATAAAGCCTAGTCCATAAATATCCAAACAAAAATATGGCAATAGCTACAACCAATAAAAAACTTAATTTTTCTTTTAAAAAATAAGCTAGAAAAATTGCTGATAAAAATAAAGAAATTGGAAAAATCAGAGAAGAATTGAAAGAAAAGAAAAAATAAAAAATCACTCCCAAGCCAAATATCACTGGAACCCATAAAATCCAGCGCTCTCTATCTTCAAGAAACGAATTTTTTATCCATGAAATAAATTTTGTCATGTGGTAAATGACATTTTATTTTGTAAGTAAATAAATATTTATAAGGTATATCCCCAAAAATTTTGTTTAAAATTTTTAGTAATAAATTTTTTATGTTCTTCTAAATCATGAGCGCTTAAAGAAAAATCACGCGGCTCTAAAAAACTTTTTTTTGTCAATTCAATAAATTCAGCATCATTTGATTTCTTGCTCATCGCTTGCACATCAAACATCGAAATTTGTCCACCACCAGAAAGTTCTAAATAAACCTCCGCCAAAAGCTCAGCATCGAGTAACGCTCCATGTTTTATTCTTCTGGAAGTATCAACGTTAAATCTTTTACAAAGCGCATCTAATGAGTTTCCGGCTCCCGGAAATTTATTACGAGCAATTTCTAAGGAATCAATAACATGCATCCGTTCAATAATTTCTAAATCACATTTGCGCAACTCATGATTGATAAATTTCATATCAAATCCGGCATTATGAATTACTAATTTAGCACCTTTAATATAACTCAAAAATTCCTGAACAACTTTAGCAAATTTTGGTTTATCCTGTAGAAATTCACCGGAAATTCCATGAATTTTAAAAGCCTCTTCCGGCATATCTCTTTCGGGATTAACAAAAGCATGATAAAAACTACCGGTTCTAACTTTGTTAACTAACTCAACACAGCCAATTTCAATAATGCGATGACCATCACGAGGTTCTAATCCGGTTGTTTCAAGATCTAAACAGATTTCTCTTATCATTAGTTCTTTGGCTTACAAATTCCTCTAGAGCTTTCAGTAATGAATTTTATTATATCCAAAACCAATTCCTCACCTTCATATTGATTGTTTAAAATCTTAACCCTCTGCGCTAAATTTCCTGAATTTTCTTCAAATAATTTTTTATAGAAAGCGCGAAGTGAATTTATTTTATCTTTTTCCAAACCACTTCTTTTTAAACCAACCAAATTTAACCCAGCTAAAAAAGCACGCTCACCTATTACAGTTCCATAAGGAATAACATCAGTTTCTACTCCACTCATTCCACCAACCATGGCATGTTTACCGACTTTTACAAATTGATGCATTGCTGACAATCCACCAATGACAGCATGATCTCCAATTTCAACATGGCCAGCAAGGGTAGCATTATTGGCTAAAATAACGTGATTTCCAACTACACAATCATGGGCAATATGAACACCAACCATAAGCAAGCAATTGCTACCAACTTTGGTAATCATCGCTCCTGTTTTAGTTCCAGGATGAATAGTAACATGTTCTCTAATCCGATTATTATCACCAATTACAATAGAGGAATTTTCGCCTGAAAATTTTAGATCTTGAGGAGTTTGACCAATTACCGCAAAAGGAAAAATTACATTATCTTTACCAATTTTAGTAATTCCTTCAATTACAACGTGAGATTTAACAACAGTATTATCACCAATCTCAACCTTTGAGCCAATCACTGAAAAGGCACCAATTTCAACATTATTCCCAATTTTTGCACCCTCTTCAATGATGGCAGTTTTATGAATTTTTTGACTCATATTTAAATATTCTCTTTATTTTTATCCACAAGCATTGCAGAAAATTCTGCTTCTGAAACTTTTTGTCCATCAACCTTAGCCACTCCTGACATTTTCCATACTGAACCACGATTTTGAATAAGCTCAACATGAAGCTCCAAAACATCACCAGGAACTACCGGTTTTCTAAACTTAACCTTATCAATTGACATAAAGTAAACCAATTTTTCTTCATGAACAAAATTACCAGAATTAATTATCATCACCGCCGAAGTTTGTGCCATTGCTTCAATAATCATAACTCCCGGCATAATCGGTTTTCCTGGAAAATGTCCCATAAAATGCGGCTCGTTAAAAGTAACATTTTTTACTCCAACTACACTTTTATTTGGCTCCATTGCAATAATTTTATCTACCAATAACATTGGATAACGATGTGGAATACTTTTAATAATTTGTTCAATTCCAATCACTTTGAATTTTTCAGTCATTTTATTATTTACTTTTATATATTAATTTTTAAATGAAACAGGAAGCAAATCCTAGTAATTTAACTTAATATTTCAATTGATTTGAAGCCTTCCACAAAACTCTCAAATTCATCATTTTCAATTGCAGCTCTGATATCTTTCATTAAGTCTTGATAGTAATGAATATTATGTTCGGTCATTAACATCGCTCCTAAAATTTCATTTGATTTTACCAAATGATGTAAGTAAGCGCGGCTATGATTTTTACAGGCTCTGCAGCCACATTTTTCATCTAATGGCTTAAGATCTTCGCCGTAGCCGGCATTGCGAATATTAATGGTTCCACCTCTCACAAAAGCCTGACCATTACGACCAGATCTGGTTGGAATTACACAATCAAACATATCAACCCCACGCTCTACTGCTCCAACTATATCCGAAGGCTTACCTACTCCCATTAAATAACGCGGTTTATCTTCCGGTAAAAATGGCGTGGTATAATCTAAAACTTCAAACATAATTTCTTGGCCTTCACCAACTGCCAAACCACCAATTGCATAACCATCAAAATCAATTTTAATTAATCCTTCTGCAGAAATTTTACGTAAATCACTATAAACACTTCCCTGAACTATACCAAATAAACCATAACCATCACGTTTAATAAAAGCATCTCTTGAACGTTTGGCCCATTTAAGGGAACGTTCCATAGCTTTTTTTGCCACTTCATATTCCGCCGGATAAGCCACACATTCATCAAAAATCATGGTAATGTCTGAGCCTAATTTATGTTGAATCTCCATTGAATATTCCGGCGTCAGAAAATATTTAGTTCCATCAATATGAGAAGAAAATTCTACCCCATCATCAGTTATTTTTCTAATTGCCGAAAGGGACATTACCTGAAAACCACCCGAATCAGTTAAAATCGGACCATTCCAATTCATAAATTTATGAAGCCCGCCCAATCTTGAAATTCGGTCTTCGCCAGGCCGAAGCATTAAATGATAAGTATTTCCCAAAATAATTTCTGCACCAGTTGCAGCCACGTCTTCTGGGCGCATGGCTTTAACAGTAGCGGCAGTCCCAACTGGCATAAAAGCGGGAGTTTGAATAGAGCCATGTGCAGTTTGCACCTCACCCCTTCTGGCTTTGCCGCTAGTATTTTTTAAATGGAAGAAGAAATTATTTTTGGACAATGATTAAAACCCTAATTAGAAGTTATTTTGAAAATATTCGATTAATTCATAAATTTTTGTGAATGGTTCTGTCGATCCATCTTGGCTATTTAATTTTTCTATTTTCTTGGCATTTTTGATAGCATCTGGCAATTTTTCAATTACAACTTTTGATAGTTCTTTTGGAAAAGCAGATTTTTTACTGTATTTAAATTTTTTATTACCAGTTTTTTTTCTGACCAATTCTTCTAATTTTTCTATCGCTGCATCATCGTTTTTATATTCAACTCTTGAATCTGTAAAATGCATTATTAACCAAAATTCATAACTGGGATCAGAGTTAATTCTGTCAACATTTGACTTCAAAGGAAGTCTCATTGCATCTCTGTAGCTATTGTCGCCATAGTTTTTTAGCTTATCAAAAACACAATAAATTTTATCAAAGTTGCTAGATTTAGAATTACCATATTTAACTATGTACAGCGGATTACTACTAACATGACTAATGGTAGTAAAAATTTGGTCATGGTGTTCAGGCTCAGGTCTAGTTTTCACAAACAATCTATCATTCTTATCAGGCAATTTTTTGCCATGCTTAAACTCAAATTTATCAAGCAGTATTTTTTCAAAATAAGCCGGGAAAGATTTTTTATCTTCAGAAATGATCAAGATTTTCTTTGTTTTAAAAGGGGGTTTTCTTGTCATCTTTAAGATTCAAATTCTTTAAGATGAGGTCTAGCACCATAATGGTTGTTGCGGTAAAGGTCAACAATGTTGTCGCGTTTTTTTGTTTCAGCTGGAAATTCTACTAAAGAATAAAGCTCAGTTGATTGGGTTTTTTTGGTTTTACTGGTAAACCAAATTTGATCCCTTCTAAAAATTTCATATTCTTTTTCAAGCAAAATATCATTATGAGCAGTAAAAACGATTTGCCCATTTCCTTTGTTGATTTTTGGATTGTGAAACATTTTAACAAAATAAAGCAAAACATCGGGGTGAAGGCTTTGGTCCAGTTCATCAAAAAACAAAACACCACCATTTGCAAAAATTGGAAAAATTACACTACATAAACTAAAGGCAGCTTTTGTTCCTAGTGAGAGTTGTCCGCCATTTAAAGAATAGCCATTGGCATTGATAAATCTGGTGGTGAACACTTTTTTTATCTCTAATTTTATTTCTTCAGGAATTTCCTCATCTTCAGCTAAGAGTTTTGATAAATCTCTTTCTGACTCTTCAATTTCAAAATCGACAATTCCAACATCAATATTTTTTAAAACCTCTAAAGCCTTTTCTTTATTTTTTTTGTTACTTTGAATCCATAGCAAAGTTCGCCTAAAATTGTCGTGATCATTCTCAATCAATAGTTTTTCTCCTATCCAATCATAAATTGGATTTAGAAATTTATTACCATCTTCATTGATATTTAATGGCAAAAATAAATTATTTTCTGTGTTTTTAATAATATCTAAAGCCCTTTCTTTTTTGCCTTCAAAGCGATCTGTAAAATTTTCTACCAATTTATTTTTTGCGTTTAGTTTAAGTTCATAAACCAATTCTTTTTTGCCATCAAAATAGCATTCCAAAAATTCATGATGGATTTTATTTCTATCATATGAAAAGCCATAAACATATCTTTTACCTTCAGCAATAAAATCAATCTCAAATTCAGTTGGTTTTTCACGACTTTCTTTATCAAGAACGAATGGGTCATAAGCTAAAATGTACTTACCGCGCAATCTTTTTCTTTCTTTTTCTCTAAAGCACATCACAACATTATTAAAAGCATAAACAGCTCTGATTAAATTACTTTTTCCAGAAGCATTAGCACCGTAAATCGCCGTACTTTTCAATAATTTTGGTGCAGTTTCATTGGCAGTTTTAAAAAAATTGTTTTTTAATGCACTGGATTTTTTCTCTTCGTGATATTTGGTTGCAACCTCCATATCAATGGTTTGCTTGTCTTTGATGGATCTAAAATTTGTTGCAGAAAAGCTAATTAACATAGTTTTATTATTTTGGTTAAAAACTTTTGACAAAAAATGTCAAAAATAATTTTGGACAAAAAATGTCAAAAATCAATCAATTTGATTTAATAAAACAAAGGAAGATTGAAAAATGTTGAAATATAGGTTATATCCAAGGACGGTCATATTCTGGAGCGGCTTCTGATAGAGGATCAGAAGGAATATCAGCATAAATCTTTCCATCCATTTTTAGAACCACGCGACCAGTATTAGTAACTTTGCCAATCACAGCAAAATCAAGGCCCCACTTTTCAAAAATAGCACGAGCAAATTCTTCTTTTTCTGGCTTTAAAATCATCAACATTCTTTCTTGGCTTTCAGAAAGCATAATTTCATAAGGCGTCATACCAGTTTCTCTTTGAGGAACTTTTTCCAAATTTAATTCGATTCCGGTTCCACCTTTTCCTGACATTTCAAAAGATGAAGAAGTTAATCCTGCCGCACCCATATCTTGAATTGACAGAATTGCATCACTTTTCATCAGTTCCATGCAAGCTTCAAGAAGCAATTTTTCAGTAAAAGGATCGCCAACTTGCACAGTTGGGCGCTTATCTTCATCGCCATCCCTAAACTCATCAGAAGCCATCACCGCACCATTAATACCATCACGACCAGTTTTAGAACCAACATAAACCACACTAGCCCCAACTTCACTTGCTGCCGAATAAAATATTTTATCTGCATCAACCAAACCAACTGTCATGGCATTAACCAAAATATTACCATTATAGCTTTTATGAAAATTAACTTCGCCGCCTACAGTTGGAACTCCAATACAATTACCATAACCACCAATTCCTGAAACCACACCATTTACTAAATGTTTAGTTTTGGCATTATCAATATCTCCAAAGCGTAGAGCATTCATATTGGCAATTGGTCTGGCACCCATAGTAAATACATCACGCAAAATCCCCCCAACGCCGGTTGCCGCACCTTGATAAGGCTCAATAAAAGAGGGATGATTATGACTTTCCATTTTAAATACAACCGCCTGCCCATCGCCAATATTAATTACACCCGCATTTTCACCTGGACCGCAAATAACCCAAGGTGCTTTGGTATGCATGGTTTTAAGCCATTTTTTAGTTGATTTATAAGAGCAATGTTCAGACCACATTGCTGAAAAAATTCCGAGCTCGGTAAAACTAGGTTCACGACCTAAAATTCCTAGAATTTTTTGATATTCTTCTTCCGTTAAATTATGATCCTTAATTAACTGAGGAGTGATTTTTAATTTCTTGTCTTTCATTTTTTTTATTTTTAACAATAATTTCTAATAATGATTCTATTTTCTTGGAAACTATTTCATTTGAATATTTTTGGTGGAATTTATTATAAGCATTATCAGCCAACCGCTCAGCATAATCTTTATCTTTAATTAATTTTTCAATCAAATTAGCAATTAATTCCGGCATTTCCATTTCATTATCTCTGGAAAATAATAGCCCATCCACCCCATCTTCAATAATATCTTTTGGTCCCCAACTATCAGCAATAATCATTGGAACTTTGTAAAGCATAGCTTCGAGTAAAACGATACCAAAAGTTTCAAATCTTGAGGATAAAACAAAAGCATCAACCTCTTGAAAAAAAGCCTCTTTATCACCAACCCAACCTAAAAATTTGATCTGATTAATAACATCCAATTCATTAGCCAGATTTTCTAAATATTCTAATTGCGGCCCAACTCCACCAATATGACACTCTATTTCAATTTTCCTATCCTTTAACACTTTCAATGCCCTGATAATAAGATTATAAGCCTTTTCACCAGATAATCTTCCCAAAGATCCAATTCTAAATGGCTGATGCCATATTTTATTTTTTGGTTCAGAAAAATTTTCAGGAATACTCATCATATTTGGCACTAAAAAAACAGTATTTTCATCCTTACCCAAATTTATAATTTCCTGATTAAAATAAGAATTAATATTAAAAATATAATCAGCGGTTAAAAACTTATTTGAATTAGATCCATGATTTACCGCAACTATTGGAATCTTAAACAAAATACTAGCAAGCTTAGCCATAAATAAAGCCCTTCCAGAATGACAAACTATTACATCAGGTTTAAATCTTAAGATATTAAACATAATCCTGCCTATACTTAAAATATCAGCATGACCCTTGGCATTAACTTCAAGAAGTTTTGAACCGCATTTAATCAAATTAGATTTATAAACCATTTTTGGCTTAGTTATAGATAAAACCTGATGTCCTGCCTTAATTAATAGCTCACTATAATCTACAAAAACCTTTTCTACTCCGGCAATATGAATATCTCCAGATAATTTTTTATAATTAAATAAAATATTAACAACTCTCATTTATATTAGCTCTTCAGCTTGCTATTTTGATTAGGGATATTCTTGCGGTATCTTTCAATTTCAGCCACAGTATTATTAAATTTGGCTAGTTCTTTACCGGATAATTTAATACCAGAAGTAGTCTTAACTTTACCAGGATTAATTGCTGCACCTCTATAAAGAATTTCATAATGAAGATGAGGTCCAGTTGAATTACCAGTTGATCCAACATGTGCCACCACTTGACCCTGCCTTACTTTTGAACCTATATGTAAATTTTTAACAAACCTACTAGCGTGACCATAGGCTGTAGCATAATCAGCATTATGCTTAATACGAACAAAATTGCCATATCCACCCTTCCTAGAATAATAATCAATGGTTCCAGCACCTGCCGCAAAAATTGGTGTACCCATTGGAGCAGCGAAATCTATACCCTTGTGCATTTTAGAATATCCTAAAATTGGATGTCTTCTAACTCCAAATCCCGAGGAAATTCTGGCTCCGTTAATTGGAGTTCTAAGCAATGATTTTCTAACTGAATTACCCTTGATATCAAAATAATCAGAAACTCCATTAATTTTATGCATA
>CAMDAI010000017.1 GCA_945888585.1 Rickettsia typhi
TGTCTCTTTTAGCTTCATCACGTTCAATCAAAAGAATATCTGGGTTATTTTTAAAGCTTATAACAGTTGAATTACCAACAATTATTTTTGCTAAATTTTTGGCAAAATTAGATTTTCCAATGCCTTTATTTCCGCAAAAGAGTAAAGCATGATGAATTCTGCCTGATCTGAAGTTTTCAAGTAGTTGTTTTTCTATAATTTGATAGCCAAAAGGTTGATTTGCATTCATATTATTAGTTTTAAACAAAAACTATTCTCCTCCACCAAGAGAATGAATATATAAAGCTAATTGTCTGATAGTTTGGTCATCTAATCTTCCTTTCCAAGATGTCATTACACCTGATCTGGAGTTATTTATGGTATATAATATATCATCTTTAGATTTTCCATATAACCAAATTGGATCAGTTAAATTTGGTGCTCCAACTGTTCTGCCGCCTTTTCCATCAGAACCGTGGCAAACAGCACATTGGTTTTTAAAGATTTCTTTTCCTTTTGTATTTGGGGCTGCTGATTTGTTAGAAAATGCCATAACGTAATTAGTTACATTTTCAATTTCTTCTTTTGTTAAGATTTGATCTCTTCCAAATGCCGGCATTGCAGAATTTCTGGTTTGTTCATGAGTTGATCTAATGCCATATGATATAGTTGTGTGAATATCTTCAATTTTTCCGCCCCATAACCAATCATCATCATTAAGGTTAGGAAATCCTTTATGTCCTTGGGCACCGGTTCCATGACAAGCAGCACAATTATCTTTAAAAGCAATTTTTCCTCCAGCTATGGCGAATTCCATTAGTTCTGGATTTTTTTTAATTTCAGCAAAGCTACTATTGCTAAATTTTTCTAAATAAATTCCTCTTTTTGCTTGTACCTCTTTGAGGTTTTCTTTTAATTGAGAATATTGAGTCCAGTTCTTTAATCCCTTTGTATTACCAGAGGTTGTTGGCCAGGTTGGAAAGAAAAACCAATAAATTATTGACCAAATAATACAAATCATCCAGACAATTAACCACCAGCGTGGAGCGGGTGTGTTATATTCCTGAATACCATCCCATTCATGACCGGTGGTTTTTGGTTGATTATTTTGTTGGTCTTGATTTTTATTCTGAATCATCTTGATCTTTAAATGGTATTTTAGCGTAGTTGTTAAATTTCTTTTTGCCACCAGGAACAAAAAGGACATAGATCACTATTCCACAAAATAAAGTGAAGCAAAATAGTAATCCAATAATTGCAGCATTTTTTATGATAAAATCGATCATATTACTTTTTATCCTTCTCTATTGTTTTATTCGGATTAATAGGTTCATATTTAGAAAAATCAATCATAGTTCCCAATACCTGAAGATAGGCAATCAATGCATCCATTTCGGAAACTTTGTTTATATTACCATCAAAATCTCTAATGTTAATTTTTTTGCCATAGCGCTTTTCTAATCCGTTTGAATCCCGATCTGCAGAAGATTGAACTACGGCATCACTTACAGCATTTTGAATCATGTCATCATCATAAGGAACGCCAATTATTCTTAATATTTCCATATCCTTGGAAATTCCAGAAATATCAGCATCTCTTTCGGTTAAAAATTTATAGCCAGGCATTACCGACTCAGGAACTACATCGCGAGGATTAATTAAGTGACGAACGTGCCATTCATCGGAATATTTACCGCCAACTCTAGCTAGATCCGGACCGGTTCTTTTTGATCCCCATTGAAATGGATAATCATACATGCTTTCAGCAGCAAGAGAATAATGGCCATATCTTTCAACTTCATCACGTAAGACCCGAATTTGTTGAGAGTGGCAACCATAACATCCTTCTCTTTTGTAGATTTTAGATCCAGCTAATTCTAAAGGACTATATGGTCTCATGCCATCCACCTTTTCTATAGTAGTTTCAATTCTAAAAAGAGGAACGATTTCAACTAACCCGCCAATAGAAACTACAATCACAGTTAATATTAAAAGCAGAATAGAGTTCTTTTCTATTTTATCGTGATGTTTAAACATTGATTTATTTTAATTTCTAATTGTTGGAACAGTTTTAATGGTTTTGTAAAAATTATAGGCCATGATTAAAGCTCCAAATAGGAATAAAATTCCTCCAAGAGCTCGAATTATATACATTGGATGCATAGCTAATACGGTTTCAACAAAAGAATATTGTAGGAATCCCATTTCATCATAAGATCTCCACATTAGACCTTGCATAATACCAGCAACCCACATGGCAGTTATGTAAAGTACAATTCCAATAGAGGCAATCCAAAAATGGACAGATACTAATTTCATTGAATATAAGCCCTCTTTTTTCCATAAAATTGGAACTAAATGATATAATGAGCCAAAGCTAATAAAGGCAACCCAACCAAGTGCTCCAGAGTGAACGTGACCAACAGTCCAATCAGTGTAATGAGAAAGTGAATTTACAGCTCTAATTGCCATTACCGGACCTTCAAAGGTACTCATTCCATAAAAGGCAACAGCAGCAATTAGAAAACGTAAAACCGGATCATCTCTTAATTTATGCCAAGCACCAGAAAGAGTCATAAGACCATTAATCATACCACCCCAAGATGGCATCCATAGCATAATTGAAAAAGTCATTCCTAAGGTTTGAGTCCAATCTGGAAGCGAAGTGTAATGAAGATGATGAGGGCCAGCCCAAATATAGATAAAAATTAGTGACCAAAAATGAATTATGGAAAGACGATAGGAATAAACAGGTTTATTTGCTCTTTTGGGAATAAAATAATACATCATTCCAAGAAAGCCTGCTGTTAAAAAAAATCCAACCGCATTATGACCGTACCACCATTGAATCATAGCGCTTTGAACTCCGCCAAAAATTGGGTAACTATGAGAACTATCTAATCTGAGTGGGATAGAAAGTGAGTTAACAATATGAAGAATTGCAACGGTAACAATGAAGCCAAGATAAAACCAATTGGCAACATAAATGTGTGATTCTTTACGATTTTTTAAAGTCATGACATAGACCAAAAAATAACTGACCCAAATTATAACTAGCCATAAATCAGCATACCATTCTGGTTCAGCATATTCTTTAGCTTGAGTAATTCCATTAATATAACCATAAGCGGCCATTAGGATAAAAACTTGATAGCCCCAAAAAATAAATTTTAAAAATCCACCTTTGCCCCAAAGTCTGGCCCCAGAGGTTCTTTGAACTACAAAGAAACTAGTAGCAAATAAAGCATTTCCACCAAAAGCAAAGATTACTGCAGAAGTATGAAGAGGCCGCAATCTGCCAAAGCTAGTCCATTCATTAAGATTGAGTGATGGAAAAGCTAATTGAGAAGCAATAATGACTCCCATTGTAAATCCAATGATTCCCCAAAAAACTGTAGCAATGGTAAATAACTTAATAATATCATAGTTGTATGATTGATGAGTAGCTGTGCTGTAAGAAGAATTCATATTTAGATCTTATTAAAAATTAAGCCAATTGCTATTATAAAGAGAGTTATGCTGTTAATTAGTAATATTACTTTGGTTAAAAATTGTAAATTCTTTCTGTATTTCCAAAAGAATAAATATCCTCCGCTGGCAGTTATAAATAAACTTGGTATAGTAGCAATACCAAAACATAACATTGCTAATGCTGCTACTAAAAAATTATCAATAGAAGAAGCGGTAATTGCTGCCGCATATAATAATCCGCAAGGAATAAATCCAAGTAACAATCCCAAGATATAACCTTTAAAATTATAAGGTTTTAAAAATAGTGGTTTAAAAGCTTGGCTAATAAATTTTCCAGATAGATGAAAAACCTGCAGCTTTTCTACCAAATTAATTTTAATTGGCAATCTGATTTTTAGATTGGGAATAGTGATTTTAGCAAATATTAATGAAGCGATAATTAACATTAAAGCTGATATAAATTTGAACTCTATAAGATTTTTAAAACTGGTAGTAAATATTGATGATAATGCCCCAATTATACTATAAGTTGTAATTCTACCGCAATGATAAGGAAGTAGAGCTATACCACTTAATCTTTTAAAGGAAGATAATTCGTTGATATTAATATTATTTAAACGATTACTAACTTGAGTTAATACAAAAGGACCACACATTCCAATGCAATGAGTAAAGCTACCAAAAAGACCAAGAGAAAATAATGAAATAATTATTGTGATATTTTGAGATTCTATCATTTTATGACAGATTAATAATTGGAGTAAGAATAGTTGCAACTTTGCGATCTTCTGAAATTAATATATTGTAAGTTCTGCAGGCGGCAGAGCTGGTCATTTCATTAATAGAAGCTTCCGGATGAATAGCTTTAATTTCGTTTTTTAATCTATTAGAAATTTTTTTATGAATTTTACCGGTGCCAATTAAAATAATCTCTAATTCTAGATCAATCATTTTTCCTAAGATGTTCCAGTCGATTAATTCAACAGACTCAACCTTAATTTCAATCAATTGATCTGGAGTTAATAAAACAGTATTTTGGTAAATTGTTTGATTTATCCTGAATCCATCTGGTCCGTAGGAATTTATAACATTTTTATCTTTTGGAATTAAAGGAGTTATATCCATAAAATATTTGCAATTAAAATACTGAATCTTAGTCTTTGTTGTAAGATCTTATTCTAATTTTACTAATCCACTTAATCAATATACTTATGAAGATAAATTTCTTACCATTTTCTGATTTAAAATCTCTTAAAAAATCCACTTTAGTACTGGTAGTTAGCGAAGAAATGGTAAAAAGTTCTAGCAATGATTTAATTAAAAAAGCTATGGAACTTTACGATTTTAAAGGAAAATCAGGTCAAATTTGTTCTGTGTCGGGCTCAAATGGATTAGTTGTGATGGTTGGAATTGGTAATGAAAATAAATTTAATAACTTAGCAGCTAGTAAGCTTGGTGGTAAAATTATTAGTTATGCAAATGGAGTTAAGTTAAGTGAAATTGTTGTTGTTTTTGGTTGCGAATTAGATGCTAAAAATAATCTAAAAAATAAAATAAAAAACACGGCTGATATTATTGCTAATATTGCTTTTGGCGCTAATTTACAAGGTTATCGCTTTAATAAATATTTTAATGCTAAAAAAGAAGGCAAAGATTTAAGTGTAAAACTAATTTCTTTATGTTTCGATGATGTTGCTAAAGTTAAAAAGGAATTTAATTCTTTGGATTTGATTTCTCAAAATGTTTTCTTTGTGCGTGATTTGGTTTCTGAACCTTCCAATGTTTTAAATCCGGAAAGTTATGCTGATATTTGTGCTGCTTTAGATAAGAAGGGTGGTTTACAAGTTGAAGTGCTTGATGAAAAAGAAATGAAAAAGCTAGGAATGAATAGCTTGCTCGGAGTTGGGCAGGGAAGTAATTATGAATCAAAGCTAGTGATATTCAGGTATAACGGTGCTAAAAATCCAAAAGATCAGCCTATTGCTTTTGTTGGAAAAGGTGTAACTTTTGATACTGGAGGAATTTCCATTAAGCCAGCGCAAAATATGGAAGATATGAAAACTGATATGGCCGGTTCTGCTGTGGTAGTTGGTTTGATGAAATTACTTGCTGCCAGAAAAGCTAAAGTTAATGCGGTTGGTGTAATTGGTTTGGTTGAAAATATGCCATCTAGTACGGCACAAAAACCGGGAGATGTAGTTAAATCAATGTCGGGTCAAACCATTGAAATTGTTAATACCGATGCAGAAGGAAGATTGGTTTTGGCTGATGCTCTTCACTATACTAATACCAGGTTTAAGCCAAAATTTATTATTGATTTAGCTACTTTAACTGGAGCTATCATTGTTGCTTTAGCAGATGTTCATGCTGGTTTATTTTCTAATGATGATTTGCTTTCTAAACAACTTGAAGAAGCAGGTAAAAAAACTGGTGAGAGAGTTTGGAGATTGCCGGTTGGTAAAGAGTATGATGAAATGATTAATTCTGATATTGCTGATATGAAAAATGTTGGAAGTGGTAGGGGTGCTGGCAGTATAACTGCAGCCCAGTTTTTAAAGAGATTTATTGATAAAACTACATGGGCTCATCTAGATATTGCCGGAGTAGCTTGGAAAGGCAAGGGAGATCCTTTAGCGGTCAAGGGAGCTACTGGATTTGGCGTTAGATTGTTGAATCAATTAGTAATTGATAATTACGAAAAATAAATAGTGAAAACTAAGCAATTCTATAAAATTATTTTTCTGATTTTTCTGGTTGGCTCTTTGTCTTGTAGTCGACCAGAATCTTATCTGGTTAACAATCAGGCTAATTTAAGGATGATTGAAAGACAAGATCATCAAAAATGTGTTTATAAAGGCATGGATATTGGTGAATGGGGTGATGTTAATACTGAAGTTTATTGGCGCTGTCGTTATAATTTAATTCAGGAAAGATTAATAGATTATCCAATTAGTTCTGCATCAATGGAAAATAATGCTATGATCAAAAAAATCAGTGATGATATTTTAAAAAAATGGAACCGAGCCAGACAATTTTTATTATCAAAATTGGATGATAATATTGAAACTTTAGATCATTCAAAATGTATTTCCCAAGGATATGATATTGATAGTGTTGATTCGGCTCAAGTTGAAGCTTATTACATCTGTAGACAAAATTTAGTTTTAGAAAGAATGCCTCCGGCTCCAGGAATTACTAATAGCTATGAAGCGGCAATTCTTTCTGATTCCGATTCTGATGAATATATGAAAATGATTAGGGAAAATAAAAAGACAGATAAGGAAGTTTTGCTTGTTAGTAAAATGATGAATAATTATGAGAATTGTGCAGGTTTAAAAGTTAGAAGTGATGAGTTTAAGAAATGTACCGATGCAACTGATGAGGCTAAGAAATGTCTAAGTAAAATTGAAGTGGCAAAAGCAAAAAAAGGCTTAGAAGATAAAATTTATTGCACACAACAATCATTTAATCAATTTCCAGATGATTATGCCTTTTCTAAGTACAAATCATCAAAAGAAATAGCAAAAGAAAAGCAAAAGAAAATTGATGCTAAAAATGAATTAGGAAAAATACAAGCTAAACAAAGTGAGAATTTAAAGTATTTAAAAGGTGATATTCTTGAGGCCTCAAAAAACAAAGATATGTTGTTTAATAATGATCAGAATGATAGCGATAAAAGATCCAGACTTTATAGTAAAATTGAATTAATGAAGTTAAGAGAACAGTTTGTGAAAAGATGCGATAAATCAATGGAAGAAAAGATCCCGCATTTTGCTGATAAATATGTTAATGATTGTCAGGCAATAGCGGTTAATTGGGATAAGAAATAATAATTGGTATAATTAAAGAAAATTATTTTAGTTCTTAGCCAAAAAACCAGCCGGTTATAATATAATTTAAAAGTAGAATAATTATTGAGGAACTTACAACTGCATTAGTTGTGGCAATTCCAACTCCTTCCGCCCCCCTCTTGGAATTATATCCCCAATAACATCCCATAATACTGATTACAAAACCAAAAAATCCAGCTTTTACTAATCCAGAAATAACATCAATTGGTTCTAAAAAATCAATGGTGTTTTTGATATATGGACCAGGAGAAAACCCTAAATTATTCACGCTTACCAAATATCCGCCCATAATACCAATAATATCTGCAATAATGGTTAAGAATGGTAACATAATAATTGCCGCTATAACTCTGGGAGCAACTAAGTATTTAAAAGGATTGGTTGATAAAGTCCGAAGAGCATCAATTTGTTCGGTAACTTTCATTGTGCCAATTTCAGCGGCAATTGAGGCCCCAACTCTTCCTGCAACCATTAATCCGGCAAATACTGGTCCCAATTCTCTGGTAACTGAAAGAGCAACTACCATTGCGATAGTGCTTTCAGCATTAAATCTAGAAAATCCAGAATAACTTTGCAAAGCTAAAACTGCCCCGCTAAAAATTGCGGTTAAACCAACAACGGGTAAGGAAAAATAACCTATTTCAATAATTTGTTTAAAGATCAATTTTGGATAAAATGGTGGAGTAAATGATTGTTTTACTGAATTACAAATAAAGATAAAAATAGTTCCTATTTTTGCCAAATACTCTAAGGTTACTGAACCAATTGCTGCTAAAAAACTCATGAATAATTTGATTTTATTGTAAGGATGTAAGCTGTTTTGTAACATTACAAAATTTAAATTTTAAATCAAATCTAAAATTGGCAAATCTAAAATGAATAAATTTAAATATGAGAAAATCAAATTTCAGTAAATTTCTTTTTATAAAAAGAATATTGTTTGTTCTAATGCTAATTTTTTTACCATTATCCGTTAAAGCTAAAACGGCTGGAAAGCTTGATATTTATGCTTGTGAGCCGGTTTGGGGAAGTTTAGCTTCGGAAATTGTTAAAGATAAGGCCAATATTTTAATTTTAACCAGCCCACAACAAGATCCTTATTATTTAACTAAAAATAAAGGGTTGGTTATTTCAGTGCGAGTGGCAGATTTAATTTTCTGCAATGGAGCTGACCTTGAAAGTCATTGGCTTCCTGGAGTAATTGAAAAATCGCATAATATAAAAATCAGATCTGACAGTAAGGGTTACTTTATAGCAGTTGATTATCTAAATAATAGAACTAGCAATCCCCATTTTCATCTGAATCCATATAATATTGCTATAGTTGCGGCAGAATTTACTAAAAGAATTTCTGAAATTAATCCAACTAATGCTAGTTTTTATCAAAAAAATTATGAGGATTTTATTGGGAAATGGAAGAACTCAATTATATTTTGGGAAAAACAAGGTGCTAATCTAAAAGGAATGCCGGTTATTATTCAAAGTGATAATTGGGAATATTTAGTTAATTGGTTAGGACTTAAAGTAATTTCGATATTGCAACAAGATCGTAGTTTAGTTCGTAATTCTAATCATTTAGATGAAGTATTAAAAAATTCCAAGATTAATCCGGCTGAAGTATTGTTGTATGCACCTTATGATAATAAAGATTTAACTTTATGGTTTTATAAAAAATCAAAGATTAAATCAGTGATGCTTCCTTATACTGTTTATGGCGATGCTAATACTAAGGATCTTTTTAGTTTATTTAGTAATACCCTAGATCTATTGATAAGAGTTTCAAACGGAGATCCAACTCAATTAACCCCTACAAATCAGAGGATTATTAATTAATTTATTGATTTAACCGTGATGACTCTCATAATGCTCATTTTTTGTAGTTCTTAATTTTTGCTTAATTTATGTCATTTAAATGTGGAATTGTCGGTTTACCCAATGTTGGAAAATCAACTCTTTTTAATGCTTTAACTCAAACTGCCGCAGCGCAAGCGGCTAATTATCCTTTTTGTACAATTGAGCCTAATATTGGTAAAGTTGCGGTTCCTGATGAAAGAATGGAAAAATTAGCCAATATTGCTGGATCGAAAGCCTTGCTTCCAATTCAAATTGAGTTTGTTGATATTGCTGGGTTAGTTAAGGGAGCTAGTAAAGGTGAGGGTTTAGGTAATAAATTTTTATCTCATATTAGAGAAGTAGATGCGATCATTAATGTAATTCGTTGTTTTGATGATGGTAATATTACTCACGTGGAAGGTGCGGTTGATCCAATTCGAGATATTGAATTAATTCAAATTGAATTGATTTTAGCTGATTTAGAAAGCCTAGAAAAAAGAGTTACGGCCTTAGAAAAAAAAGCAAAAACTGATAAGGAAGCCAAAATACAAGTTGAATTAGTTAAAAAAGCAATTGCAGTTTTATCAGATAGTAAACCAGCTAGAATGGTTGAATTAACTAATGAGGATGAAAGAAAAGCTTTTAAAAATTTGCAATTAATTACTTCCAAACCGCAATTATACGTTTGTAATTTAAGTGAAAGTGAAGTTGTTGCTGGCAATAAATATTCTTCTTTAGTTGAAGAATTTGGTCAGAAAAATAATTTTTCAGTTCTTAGAATTTCAGCCCAAATTGAATCCGAAGTTGCAACATTGGGAAGCGATGAAGAAAGATTGGAATTTTTATCTACAATTGGTTTGAAAGAAACCGGATTGTCGCAAATTATCAAATCAGGTTTTAAAATTTTAGAGTTAATTACTTTTTTTACCGTTGGCCCAAAGGAATGTCATGCCTGGATGCTTAAAAAAGGTTTAGTTGCGCCAAAGGCTGCTGGCGTAATACATACTGATTTTGAAGCTGGATTTATTCGTGCTGAAACTATCGCCTATAAAGATTATATCGAATTTAATGGTGAAGACGGTGTTAAAACTGTAGGAAAGTTAAGGCTAGAAGGTAAGGATTATATTGTACAAGATGGTGATATATTTCACTTTAGGTTTAATGTATAAATTTAATATTGGTTTATAGTTTTTAGTAATTATTTTAAATATAAAACAAGGCTTTATATGGTCAATTATGATGATGGCTTAATAAAAATAATAAAGGAAGCATTAGATAAAAACGATATAATTCAGATATCTAATATAATTCAAAGAAGACCTGATCTTTTATATAAAGAAGTTAGTCCGGGTGTTACTTTGCGAAGTTTTATCAGATCCTATTCTCCTGATTTACTGGTTAGATTAAATAATTCTGATTCAGAAAATATTGCGATAAATCCTTTAAATATCTCAGATCAAAACCAAGAAAGTGATAATAAAGAAAATTCTTCAAAAGAAGGGCTATTTGAAGATGCAATAGATTTAATTAGAACAAATCAAATAGGTGAATTAAAAAAATTATTAGAAGAATTTTCTGAAATCCTATCGGTACAAGATAAGAATAGTGGAAATACTCTTGCATTTGAAGCGGTTATAAATGGCAACATTCAAGCTTTAGAATTAATTTCAAAGAAAAGCAAAGAAGAATTTGATAATAAAAAATTCGCCACAAATCCTCTTGATATTCGAAATAATGAAGGAGATACACCTTTGATTATGGTCGCTAAGAATTTCGGTGTGTCGCAGGATCGGGATCTAGAAATGATGCAAATATTATTAAATAGCGGAGCTTCTATTGATGTCAAAAACAATGAAGGAAATAATGCTGGTATTGTTTTATTAAATAATGGAATTGATGTATTAAAAAAATTCATTGAATTATCTATCAATACAGATCTTCATAAGCATCATCCTGAAGAACCACGGTTTTTACTTTCTGAGTTTTCTTCTAATACAACTGATAGGTTTTCTAATTTACAATCAAATAAATGGTCACGTTTTTATAATGATAAAAATTCTAGTGACCTTTCGTTGAAGGATATTTTAGGGCAGATGAAACTAAGAGAATCAGAACCATCTATCAGGATAGATGATTTAATAGATTTTTTTACTAATATGGCGGTAACACAAAAACCTAGTACTTCTATAGTTCCTCGCAGTGCAAACTCTTTTAATATAGAAGGGAAAACAAATGGGCGATAATATAAAAAACTTAATTTTGAGGTATTTTTAATCCATTCGATTCTAATTTATTTTTTAAATTATTTTTTAGTGTCTCCAAAGATATTTCTGATTTTCCTTCGCATCTTGCCACTAAAACTGCTTGAGTGTTTGAAGCGCGTAGAAGCCACCAGCCATCAATCGTATTTACTCTAACCCCATCCACATCGTTGAAATCAGCATTTTCTTTTTGTAATTCCTTTTTAATTTTTTCAACAAGGGTAAATTTTTCTTCTTCACTACACTCAATTCTAATTTCTGGAGTGGAAAAAGTTTTTGGTAGAGACTTTCTTAATTCTGATAACGGAACTTTTCCTGCAATTACAATATTGATAATTCTAACTGCAGCATAAAGAGCATCATCATAGCCATAATATTTATCGGCAAAGAAAATATGGCCGCTCATTTCACCAGCAAGAGGAGAATTAATTTCCTTCATTTTGGCTTTAATTAAAGAATGACCAGTTTTCCACATTAATGGAACCCCACCAGCTTTTTTAATTTCATCAAATAAAACATTGCTAGCTTTAACGTCAGCAATGATAGTAGAGCCGGGATATTCTTGTAAAACATCGCGAGCAAAAAATATCATTAATTGATCACCCCAAATAATTTCTCCCTCATCATCAATTACTCCGATTCTATCGCCGTCACCATCAAACGCAATTCCAAGGCTGCAATTATTTTCTAAAACAGTTCGTTTTAAATCTTCTAAATTTTTAGGAACGGTAGGGTCTGGGTGATGATTAGGAAAGGTTCCATCAATTTCTTCATATAGTAAAAAATCTTTGCTTTTGATTCTTTCAGAAATTTTTTTCATAACTTCACCAGTGGCGCCATTTCCAGCATCCCAGGCAATTTTTGGTAATGTTGATTCGTCATCTAAAAAATCATCAATCTCATCTAGGAACTCACTTCCACTAGCTAGACAAGAATCTTGCAGCAATCTATCAATGTAATCATCCATGATATTCTTATGGTGCAATTTTCCTGAGGCGTTTATAAATTCATCTTTTTTTGCAATTTCTCCTAATTTTAAAATATCATCACCGTAAAAAGGACGATCTTTTAACATCATTTTAAAACCATTATGATTAGCTGGATTGTGTGAACCGGTAATCATAATTCCGGCATCAGATTTTAAATGATAAATGCCAAAATAAAGCATTGGGGTTGGCCCTAATCCAATGTCGGTTACAATCATTCCAGAATCAGTAAGACCCTTAATTAAATTTTGTTTTAAAATAGGAGAACTAATTCTACCATCGCAAGCAACCACAACTTTTTGTTCGCCACGATTATGTAAAAAAACTGCCATGGATCTGCCAATAAAATAGGCATCTTGATTACCCAAAGTTTCGTCAATTATCCCTCTAATGTCGTAATTTCTTAAAATTGAAGAATGAAATTCATGAGCCATAATTTGCTGTATATTTTAAATTAACTAAATTTTACCAATGTTTGGGCTGGAAGGAGAGGCATATTTTTGCTTTTCCATTCTACCCGCTAAATAAGATAGCCTGCCACTTTCAATTGCTAGTTTCATAGCTTTTGCCATTAAAACCGGATTCTTAGCTTTAGCGATAGCTGTATTCATTAAAATTCCATCACAACCTAATTCCATTGCAATTACCGCGTCGGAAGCAGTGCCAACACCAGCATCAACCAAAACAGGAACTTT
>CAMDAI010000018.1 GCA_945888585.1 Rickettsia typhi
CTTACTATAAATAATAAAGAAGTTAGCGTTCCTGAAGGAATTACTTTAATTCAAGCTTGCGAAATTGCTGGTGTTGAAATCCCTCGTTTTTGTTATCACGAAAGATTGGAAATTGCTGGAAATTGTCGGATGTGCTTAGTAGAAGTTCACGGTGGTCCACCTAAGCCAGTTGCTTCTTGTGCTATGCCTGCTACTGATGGAATGAAGGTTAGTACCGATAGTCCAATGGTTAAAAAGGCTAGGGAGGGTGTAATGGAGTTTCTGTTAGCTAACCATCCACTTGATTGCCCAATTTGTGATCAGGCAGGTGAATGTGATTTGCAGGATCAATCCCTTGCTTATGGTAGTTCTGATAGTCGTTTTCATGAACATAAAAGAGCAGTAAAAGACAAGGAAATAGGGCCGTTAGTAAAAACTGTAATGACTAGATGTATTCATTGTACTAGATGTGTGCGTTTTATAACCGATGTAGCGGGTGTTGCTGAATTAGGGGCAATAGGCCGTGGTGAAAATATGGAAATTACTACTTATTTAGAAAAATCTCTTACTTCTGAACTTTCAGGAAATATTATTGATCTTTGTCCAGTTGGTGCTCTAACTTCTAAGCCATATGCTTTTAAAGCCAGAAGTTGGGAATTAACCAAAACTGAATCCATTGATGTAATGGATAGTCTTGGAAGTAATATTCGTATTGATTCAAAAGGATTAGAAGTATTGAGAATTTTACCTCGTTTAAATGAAGAAATTAATGAAGAATGGATTTCTGATAAAACTCGTTTTGCTTGTGATGGTCTCAAATATCAGCGTTTAGACAAAGCTTATATTAAAAGAAATGGAAAATTAATAGCTACAACCCTTGAAGAAGCTTATAAATTTATCGCAAGTAAATTAATTACTTTAAATGGTTGTGAAATTGCTGCTTTATCAGGTGATTTATCTAGTGTAGAAGAAGTTTTTTCTTTAAAGTTATTGATGGAAAAATTAGGTTCAGACAATATAGATTGTCGTCCAATTGGTTCAAAAATAAATGTTGCTGATCGCGCTTCTTATGTTTTTAACACTACCGTTGCTGGTATAGAGCAAGCAGACTCTTGTTTGTTAATTGGGGTTAATCCACGAGTTACAGCGCCAGTTTTAAATGCCAGAATTAGAAAAAGATATTTAACTAAAAATTTGAAAATTGCTGCAATTGGTTGCGATGCTGATTTAACTTATCCATATTTAAATCTTGGAGATAATGTAGAAGCTTTAAAATCAATACTTAATGGCAAGTCAGAATATTGCCAAGTTTTAGAAAAGTCAATTAATCCAATGTTAATAATTGCTTCCGATGTTGTTAGTGGTAAGGATGGCGAGGTGATTTTAAACTACGCAAAAAAAATCTCTGAAAAATATCGCATGATTGGTACAGAGTGGAATGGTTTTAATATGTTGCATAAAACTGCTTCATTGGTTGGTTCTCTTGATGTTGGCTTTATTTCCAAAAATGAACATATTAATGCTGATGTTATTTTGGAAAAAGCTAAAAAAGGTGATATTAAAGCCCTTTATTTACTTGGTGTTGATGATATTGACCTAAAAAGATTAAAAGAGTCAGATTGTTTTGTAATTTATCAAGGATCGCACGGTGAAAATGGTGCTAATTCAGCTGATGTAATTTTGCCTGGAGCGGCATATACTGAAAAGGATGCAACTTATGTTAATACCGAAGGACGTCCACAAACTACTAAAAGAGCTGTGTTTGCTCCAGGAGAAGCTAAAGAAGATTATGAATTAATTAAAGAATTGGCTAAAATCATCCATATTGATTTAGGTTTTAATAATTTAAGTGAATTAAGAAAAATTCTAGAAAAAACTAATTCAGTTTTTTCTAATTTAAATAAAGTTGTCAAAAATAAATGGATTGACGCTCCTAATTTAAATATTTTGGGTGAATTTTCTAATGACACTATTAATGTTGCCAATAGTAATTTTTATTCGAGCAATATAATTGCCAGAACATCTAAAACTATGGCAAAATGTTTGAATGACATCAAAAATGTTGAAAAGTAAAATTAGATAGTTATTTTATCAGGTCCCATAAATTTATATTGGTTATATTAATTATATTTTGTTATGAGTATTAAAATTCGTTTAGCCCGTGCAGGCAGAAAAGGCATAGCTTTCTATAAAGTTGTTGCTACTAATTCTACTTCTCCAAGAGATGGAAAATTTTTAGAAAAGCTTGGTACATTTGATCCGCTTTTACAAGTTAGTGATGAGAAACGTTTAGTTTTAAATAGAGAAAGAGTTGAGTATTGGATTTCAGTAGGCGCAACTCCGACAGATAGATTATCTATATTATTAAATGGCGCTGGTATTAAAGGTGCTGAAAAATATAAAGTGAAATTTACTCCAAGAAAAAAAGGTGAAGGCGCAAAGAAAAAAGCTCTTGAAGCCGCTGCTAAGGCTGCCGCCGCCGCAACTTCCAAAGAAGAAGAAGAAGTTACTGCCTAATTTTTATATTGTTTATCAAATTAACCCATAAGTTAGTTTGATAAACTTAAAATCAGAATATTTGACTTCGGTATTTAGTTTTGAATAAGCAGGGCTAAAGCAAATCATTTTTTGTCAGTGATAATATATCAAATTTTTTCCATTCTTTTATCTCCCATAATAGATCTCTATTTATTGTTTCGTAAATTTAAAGGCAAGGAAGATACTTTTAGATTTAAAGAGCGTTTTGGAATTGCCAGTAAAGTAAGGCCAGAAGGTTCATTAATCTGGGTTCATTGTGCTAGCGTTGGGGAGTCTAACTCAATATGGCCACTCATTAATAAGATTTTGCAAGATAATCCAAAAATTAATATTTTATTTACTTCTGGAACTGTTACTTCTGCTGCAGAAATTAATAAAAAATTGCAGGCAAATATCATTCATCAATTTATTCCGGTAGATAAATTTTTTGCTGCTAAAAGATTTATTCGTTACTGGAAGCCAGATTTTGGAATCTTTGTTGAGTCAGAAATTTGGCCAAATCTAATCAATGAATCTGTTAAATCAGGATGTAAATTAGCTTTAGTTAATGGCAGAATTTCTAAAAAATCGTGCAAAAGATGGAAATTTTTAAGTAAGATTGGTTTTAATATATTACAAAAATTTTCAATTTGCTTTGCTCAAAGCAAACAGGATCTGGAGCGTTTTTATGCTCTTGGTTTAAAAAACAGTTATTTTTTAGGAAATTTAAAATCGGTATGTATTGATCCAAAAATTGATCAAAACCAATTAGCAGAATTTAAAAATATTATTGGAAGTAGAAAAATATGGCTTGCAGCTAGTACTCATAATGGTGAAGAGGAAGTTGCTATCAAAGTTCATCAACAATTAAAAAAACATTATCCCAATTTATTAACGGTAATTGTTCCAAGACATCCTAACCGTTTGAAGGATATCATATCTGTAATTCCATCCGATTTACAATTTTCTATTCGTAGTTTAAATCAAGAAATAACTAGTGATACATCGATATATTTGGCTGATACTATGGGTGAATTAAGCTTATTTTATAATGCAATTGGTGTTGCATTAATTGGTGGATCAATGTTTGATAATATTGGTGGTCATAATCCTTTTGAAGCAATAAAGGCTAGATGTGTGCCGATTTCTGGTCCATATTATGCTAATTTTGAAGAGGTTTATATTGAGTTAAATATCGAAAATGCTTGTGTTTTGGTAAAAAATTCTAACGAATTATATTTAACTTTAGACAAGTTGATTAATGATTTGCATCAAAAAATAACTATTTTAGAAAATGGTTTAAAAATTCTTGAGACTTCTTCTGGTCTGATTGAAGATATTATTAACAGAATTAATAATTACTCTAAATTAATATAATTGTTTGAGTTTATTTATTTGATTTATTAATTCTTGCAAAAAAGAAAATTATATCTAATATTCCGACCTATAATTTGAAATTCTTAAATATCAATCAAATCAATAACTAACTATGAAAAAATCATTTTATAAATATTGTTTTTGCATGTTGCTTTCATTTTTTGTTGTAGCTCCATCTTTCGTAGTAATTAGTACTGCCGCTATGGCTCAGACAGTTGCCGATACTACTACGGCAGATAAAAATGCTTTCGTTGCAACTGTTTGTAACGTTTTAAAAATAGTTACTGGTAATGGCGGTAAAGCTTTTGCTGCTTTTGCTATTATTTCACTTGGTATTGGTTTTTTCACTGGTAAAGTTTCTTGGGGTTTAATGATTGGTATTGCGGCTGGCATTGCTGCCATGTTTGGTGCTCCAACTATTGTTTCTGCGATTAGTGGTACTAGTGCTTACGATTGTAAGAGTTCTAATATATAATTTATAATTGTTTAAAGTAATTTTATGTCCAGAAAGTGTGATTTAGTTGATGTTTCTGTGATGAGTGGTAATAGCGTTTCTCACTCCAATCGCAAAACAAGAAGAAGGTTTTTACCTAATCTTCGTGAAGTATCATTTGCAAGTGATGCTCTTGGAGTAAAGGTTAATTTGAAAGTTGCCACATCAACTCTTAGAACCATTAATAAATATGGTAATATTGATAATTTTTTAGTTAATTATCGTTACAATAAAATGTCTGATTTAGCTAAAAAGTTGCGTAACCAAGTTACAAAGGCCTTAACTAAAGATGGTAAATTTGAATCTATTAAATTAAAGACTAGAAAAAAAGTAGCAATTGTTGCTAATTAATTTCTAAAAGAATTTGCCATCCGTAGGTTTTTGCTTGCGGGTGGCATTTTGTTTTTTGTCTCTTCATTATTTCATTTCATAGCTATTGATGTTAAAAGAAATTCAAAATGATGGGCCAAATATCAAGATTGATACTAAGAAACTTTTTGGAGTTGAGTGTAATTTTGATGTTTTTGCTTTCGAAAGCGATTCCGAAAAAAAAAGTGATTTGGTTCCGGTAATTGATGAAAATTATCTTTTTGATTTAGATACGACAATAGCCATTTTGGCTGGATTTTCCTACAATCAGAGAGTTTTGTTGCAAGGAATGCATGGAACTGGAAAATCAACTCATATTGAACAGATTGCAGCACGCTTAAATTGGCCTTGTCTTAGAGTTAATTTTGATTCTCAAATAACCAGACTTGATTTGGTCGGAAAAGATGTCATTAAAATTAAAGATGGTAAACAAATCACTGAATTTCAGGAAGGAATCATTCCTTTTGCAATTAGAAAGCCGGTAGCTTTGGTGCTTGATGAATATGATGCGATTAGAACCGATGTTTCATTTGTAGTGCAAAGGCTTTTAGAGCAAAATGGTAAATTTGCACTTCTTGAAGAAAATGCCGTAATTACTCCTCATCAATATTTTCGTCTTTTTGCCACATCTAATACAATTGGAATGGGTGATGATTTGGGAATTTATCATGGTACTAATTTAATTAATCAAGGCCAGATGGATAGATGGAATATTGTGGCTGCTCTCAATTATTTAGCTCCAGAAAAAGAAGAAGATATTTTGATTAAAAAAATTCCATTTTTAGCAAAAAAAGTAAATTCTGGAATGGCTAAATCAATGGTGCAAATGGCTAATTTAACCAGACAAGGTTTTAAAAATGGTGATTTATCCAATTTAATGTCACTTAGAACTTTAATTTCTTGGGCTGAAACTTATATGATTTTTGGATCAATCAAAAGAGCTTTTGAATTAAGTTTTTTAAATAAAATTGTTGATGATGAAAAAATAGTTTTAAATGAATATTATCAAAGAATTTTCGGTGAAGAATTATTAAAATCTAAATAATATATGCCCATAGCAAAAGACGAACTTCATCAGATAATTAAAAAATCTTTCCCAGAAGGGGAGATTGAAATTATTGATTTAGTTGGTGATAACAATCATTACAGTGTTAGAATAATTGATAAATCTTTTGCTGGAAAAAACAGAATTGAGCAACATCGAATGGTGAATTTGGCTTTGAATAAAGAGTTAAGAAGCGATATTCTCCATGCTATGCAATTAAAAACCTCTTCTTAAAATAAATTCTAAAAACTATGAGAGATATAAATAAAGAAATTCAAAATACAGTTACAGAAAATGATGTAGTGCTTTATATGAAGGGCTCCAAAGATTTTCCACAATGTGGATTTTCTGCTGCTGTTTCTCATGTTTTGAGTAAATTAGGAGTGAATTATTTGGATGTTGATATCTTACGTGATCCGGAAATTAGACAAGGAATAAAAGATTTTTCTGACTGGCCAACTATTCCACAACTTTATGTTAAAGGTGAATTTATTGGTGGTTGCGATATTATTAAAGAAATGTTTGAAACTGGTGAATTACAAACGTTGCTCAAAGAAAAAGGGATCGTCTAATGAGTGAATTTGCAATTGAAATTAAAGGTTTGCAAAAAACCTATAAAAAAACTTCAAAATCACCGGAAAAAATTGCTCTTAAGTCAATTGACTTAAATATTAAAAAAGGTTCTTTTTTTGGACTGTTAGGACCAAATGGGGCGGGAAAATCAACTATTATCAACATTATGGCTGGCTTAGTAAATAAAAGTGCTGGCGTAGTTAATATTGGTGGCTTTGATATTGATAAAAACCCAAAAGATGCCAAATTCAAAATTGGTATTGTTCCGCAAGAATTAATTATTGATCCGTTTTTTAATGTTTTTGAAACTTTAGAAATTTATGCCGGATATTATGGTATAAAAAAATCCCATCGTAGAACCATAGAAATTATTGAGGCACTTGGTCTTAAAGATAAAATTAAAAGTGCTCCAAGAAGCTTGTCGGGTGGTATGAGAAGGAGATTGCTGGTTGCTAAAGCTTTAGTTCATAATCCGGAAATTTTGGTTTTAGATGAGCCAACGGCTGGTGTAGATGTTGAGCTGCGTACTCAGCTTTGGAATTATGTTAAAAAATTAAATAAGGCCGGCACTACCATTGTTTTAACCACCCACTATTTGGAAGAGGCGGAAGAATTATGTGATGATATTGCTATCATTAACAAAGGTGAAGTGATTGCCTGTGATAAGAAAAGTAATTTGATGAAAACTTTAGATAGTAAACAATTGGTGATTAGTTTGAATTCTGATATTTCGGAAGTTCCAATTGCTTTAAGCAATAAATTTGATGTTACAATTTCTTCATCAAAACAAATAGTGATTAGTTACAAACCAAAAGAAACTGAAATTGCTGAAATTTTATCGGTGCTTCAGGATTGCAATCTTAAAATCGCTGATATTTCTACCAAACAGCCAGATTTAGAAGACATATTCAAGTTTTTAGTAGCTTAGTTTTTCATAACACCGTTTCAACTTTCGAGTTATTTAATTTCTGGATTGCCTCACCCCAAAGGCTTTGCAAGGACGGAGAGTTAATTTTAATTTTGAATAGATTCGTTGTTAGACAATCTTGGAAAAATTGCTTTTGGTTCATTTATTTTATGACCAGATTTTAAGTAATTTTGAAGATTGGCAAAGTTTCTTTCACTCTCATCAATATTTAATAAATCGAGAATTTTACCTGCACTTTTAGGAATAAAGGGAAGAAGAAGAATTCCTAGAATTCTAGAGGCTTCTGCTGCTTCATATAAGGCTTGATTCATCTCAGTAATTTTATTTTCTTTTTTTAAATTCCAAGGTGCGGCATCGTTAAAATTTTTGTTAGCAATATTTCCAATTTCGATAATTTCATTTAAGGCTTTATCAAATGATAAAACATTTAGTAAGTTTTGAAAATTTTTATAATTTGGTTCAAAATTTTTTTTCTTGGCTAGGTCAATTTGTGGAATTTTACTATCACAATTTTTGAAAATCATGGAAAGTGAACGCTGAATTAAATTGCCAATATTATTGGCTAATTCGGCATTGACACGGTTGATTAGATTGCTGCGAGAATAGTCGCCATCACTTCCGAAGGGAACTTCTTTCATTAGAAAATAACGAAAATAATCGATGGCGGTTTCTTCGCTAATTTGTAAATTGGTTAACCACTCAATTTCTTTATGAGGATCAATTACATTTCCCAAAGATTTAGAAATTTTTTGACCTTCATTAGTCCACCAGCCATGGGCAAAAACGCGGTTAGGAATACTAATTTTAGCGGCCATTAAAAATGCTGGCCAATAAACCGCGTGAAATCTGAGAATATCTTTTCCAACAATATGAATTGGAGAATGCTCAGCATGAACCCAAAAGTCCTGATATAACCCGTCATCATTAGAGTTAAAATTTAGGGCGGAAATGTAATTGGTTAGCGCATCTAACCAAACATACATAACATGCTTTTCATTGCCCGGAATAGGAACGCCCCAGCTAAAAGAATTTCTGGAAATTGATAAATCTTTTAAGCCGCTCTTAACAAAAGAAATAACTTCATTTCTTCTAGAAATTGGTTCGATAAAATCAGGAGCTGCATCATATAAAGTTAATAATTTTTCACTAAAAGCTGAAAGTTTGAAAAAATAACTTTCTTCCTTATGCCAGGTTACATCAGCTCCGGTTGGGGCTTTGCCGTTAATTAATTCGTCTTCACCATAAAAAGCCTCATCTCGTAGGGCATACCAACCTTCGTAAATTCCTTTATAAATCCAGCCATTTTCTTCTAGTAGTTGCCAGAATTTTTGTGCCACTTTTTTGTGCCGCTCTTCGGTGGTTCTAATAAAATCATCATAGGAAATATTCATAAAATCAGCCATTTCGCGGAATTTTGCAGAAATTTCATCACAAAATTGCCCGGGAGTTTTATTTCGTGACAGTGCCGATTTTTCAACCTTTTGACCATGCTCATCAGTGCCGGTTAAAAAATGAACTTTATATCCTTCTAATCTTTTGGATCTGGCCAAAATATCGCAAGCGAGTGAAGTGTAAGCATGACCAATATGAGGTATGTCATTTACATAATAGATTGGAGAAGTTACAAAAAAATTTTTAGTCATTTTTTATGTTTTTTTAATTTTTTTAACCATTTTACGGCGTTGTCAAAGCTAATTTTTTTAGTGGCAATTTTAACCATTATTTCTACTGCTTCATCAGTGTTATAGTTAAGAATGATATTATTCAATTCTAAAAATGCGTTCATTGCACCAAAGCCAGTTCTTTTATTGCCATCTAAAAAAGCGCGATTGGCAATGATTGAAAAGGCGTAGCTGGCGGCAATTTCATAAAAATCAGCATTTTGATAAAAATATAAATTTTGTGGATTATGAGCGGCGCTTTCCAGAAGATCAAGATCTCTAACTCCAGAAATTCCACCGTGATCTTTCGCAACTTTTTTATTGATAATAATTAGATCGTTTACTTCTAAAAAGATAATTTTAGACATAATATTTGTTAATGTGGTGTGTTGGTAAAATGGGTTATTTATCAGCTAATTTTTTCAGAATTTTATGATTTCTGTCTAGTGATGCCAGGATTATATCGTTTTTATTTTGAATGGTTTTTATTATTGGTTCTTTAATGGCTTGCATATCGGTTTTGATTTTGTTGGCATGTTTGTAAGATTGGATAAAATCCCATTCCTCTCTAGTGAAGGAAACTAGTTTTTTGATAACTTCTTTTTTCTGTATTTTCATATATTGTATATAGTTAATATTTAATATATGCGAGATATAGTTAATATGTGAATAAAAGTCAGTAATTTTCTTGAGAGTGATTTCTCAGATATTGACTTAATTATATCTATGTGCTTTGATTCGACACTGTTTTAACACTTCTTTATTGATCAATTTAAATTTTACAAATGTCATTTTTTGAGAGGCTCGACGCTTTAGTTAATAAATATCATGATTTGGGCCAAAAGTTGCTTGATCCAAGTAAGTTGGGCAATGATTTTGCCAGAACTTCTAAGGAATATTCAGATTTAGGGCCGATTGTTGAAAATATTAATGAATTCAAAAAAGCTCAGGCAGAATTGGCGGAAGTTAGCGCGATGTTAAAAAGTGGGGCGGATAAAGAAATGCAAACCATGCTGGAAGAAGAAAAATATAATCTTGAAAAGAAAGTTCCTGAATTAGAAAAACAAATTAAATTATCACTTTTGCCTAAAGATGCGGCTGATGAGAAAAATGCTATTTTGGAAGTTCGTGCCGGAACCGGTGGAGAAGAGGCAGCATTATTTGCGGCAAAATTATTTAATATGTATCAAAGATATGCTGAAAAAAAGCGGTGGAAATTTGAAATTATGGAAATTTCTGATACAGGGCTTGGTGGCTATAAAGAAGCTTCAGCGCTAATTTCTGGCCGAAATGTATTTGCCAGATTGAAATTTGAAAGTGGAGTTCATCGGGTTCAAAGAGTTCCTGAAACTGAATCAAGTGGAAGAGTTCATACTTCTGCAGCTACGGTTGCTGTGTTGCCGGAAGCTGAAGAAATTGATATTAAAATTGAAGAAAAAGATTTAAGAATTGACGTTTATCGCTCTTCTGGCCCAGGTGGTCAATCAGTTAACACCACTGATAGTGCGGTTCGAATTGTTCATATTCCAACTGGTGTAACAGTTTGCCAGCAAGATGAAAAATCACAACATAAAAATAAAGATAAAGCGATGAAAATTCTGCGTTCCAGATTATATGAAGCGGAACGTGAAAAGGCTGATAAGGAAAGATCTACAAGCAGAAAAGAGCAGGTTGGAAGTGGTGACAGATCTGAACGAATCAGAACTTATAATTTTCCACAAGGTAGAGTTTCAGACCATCGAATTAATTTAACTTTATATAAAATTGATGCGGTTATGATTGGTGAAATTGATGAATTTATTGATGCTTTAACTGCTGAAGATGAAGCAATTAAGCTTTCTCAGGAAATTTAATATTCATTAATCAAAAATTAAAGTTAGAGAAAAGATATTTATATGAAAAATCCTAAAAGAATTTTAATTACCGGTGCTAGCAGTGGAATTGGTCGGGCTTTAGCGCTGGCTTATGCGGCTGAAGGGGTGCGTTTGTTTTTAACTGCCAGAGATGATGAAAGATTAGAAGAAGTGCGTGAACTTTGTGTTGTTGCTGGTGCAATGGTGATTGTTAAATCAATTGATGTCAAAAATAAAAAAGAATTAAGGGATTGGATTTTAGAAATTGGCAAGAATTATGGTTTTGATTTGGTGATTGCAAATGCTGGGATTTCAGCGGGAACTCTGGGTGGAAGTGAAAGTGTTATTCAAGCCTCGGAAATTTTTGAAGTAAATGTCAGTGCGGTAATTAATACGGTTAATTCCGCAGTGGAAGTGATGGAAAAAAGAAATCTGGGTCAGATTGCAATTATATCTTCACTAGCTGGATTTAATGGGTTGCCTAGCTGCCCTTCTTATTCTGCCAGTAAAGCGGCGGTGAGATTTTATGGTGAAGCGCTTAGAATTTCTTTATTACAATATAAAATTGAAGTAAGTGTAGTTTGTCCGGGTTACGTCAAAACCCCGATGACCGATGTTAACCAATTTCATCTGCCATTTTTAATTTCAGCTAATGAAGCTTCGGAAATCATTAAAAATGGTTTAGCCAAAAATAAAGCCCGTATTGCTTTTCCATTACCACTTTACTTAATAGTACGCTTAATGGCTATTTTGCCTGGATTTATCATTAATCCGATTTTAGCGAAAATGCCTGGGAAGAAACCCCTTAAATAAAAAATTGGTAATTGTGCGCTAATTGGTTGGCAGACTAGAAGGGTAATGTTTGTTTAATAACAGTGCCTAGAGAATTCGATAAATGTCAACCTTACTAAATTGAAAATATTAGATTAAATTTAAATCGTTCATTTTATTTTTTCTTACATCATGAACTCTCAAATATTCAACACCTCTTTTAGCTAAATTAGCTGAAACCAAGATAGTTTTTTCTTCTCTAGTTTTTGTTTTGCCAAAATCCATTTCATCTAGAAAACTTTTTTTAGAATGTCCTATTAATAGAGGGATTTCAAGGTTTTGGAGCTTTTCAATATTTTCTAAAATGTAAATAGATTGCTTGGCATTTTTGCCAAAGCCAATGCCGGGATCAAAGATTATTTTTTCTTTTTTAATTCCGGCTTTTTCTAATTTTTCTAATTTTACCTTCATAAAATTTAATAGCACTTCTGCCACATCTAAATCTTCTGGAATAATTTTATTTTTATCGGAAGGAACTCCCAAATTGTGCATCACCACAATTTTTTTGCCACTTTGGGCGGCTAGCCGAATCATGTTGTCATCATCAAATCCGCTTACATCATTAATAATATCAATGCCCAAATCTAATGCTTTAGCAATGGTTTGATGATGTCTGCTATCTAAGCTGATTTCAATTTGAGGATGATTGATTTTGATTTGATTAATTATTTTTGGCAGAATTTCTTTGAGGCGATTCCATTCAGTTTCCGCATTAATTGGCGTGGCGTCCGGACGGGTTGATTCAGCTCCAATATCAATTACATCAGCTCCATCATTAATAAGTTGATCCAGATGATTTAGGGCAGATTTAACATCATAAAATTTACCACCATCAGAAAAAGAATCGGGAGTAATATTTAAAATTCCAAAAAACTTTACCATTTTCTTTCAAATTTTTTACGAAGATAAACGGCAACTGAATTGAAGGTGATTAAAAATCCAAGCAAAACAATAATTGCAGCAGCGGTTTTTTCAGCAAAGCCTGCTTCAGAGCTATCCGACCATAAATAAATTTGCACCGGCATGGCAGTTGCGGGATCGATAAAATGAGAGGGGGCATTAGCAACAAAGGCAACCATGCCAATCATCAGTAATGGTGCAGTTTCACCCAGCGCTCTGGAAACTGCTAAAATTGTTCCAGTCATAATTCCTGGCATTGATAAAGGCAGAGTATGATGAAGCATCACTTGAATTTTGGAAGCTCCAAGAGCAGTGGCGGCATCTTTCACCCCAGATGGAATGGTTCGAATTGAACTTCTAGAAGCGATAATGATGGTGGGCAATACTAACAGCGACAAGGTCAAGCCACCAACCAAAGAAGAAGAACGCTCTATGCCAAAAAAGTTTAAATATACAACTAAACCTAAAAGACCAAAAATAATTGACGGAATGGCGGCAAGGTTATTAATGCT